>JAKLFN010000503.1 GCA_022711195.1 Bacteroidota bacterium | reverse complement strand
GGATCGCCGTGTTCATTTCAGGATTGTAAGGATCGATATCCTTCATTGCCCTGAAAATGTTCATTATGTTTGCATAACGTGTATCAGGTTCGGCCAGGGCATCGACTGCCTCCCCGTTTTTGGTAACTTTATTGGAGAAGGGCGCCCATTCGTATTCAGGATTATTAATCACGATCTGCGGAATATCCTGGTTTATAATGCGTTCCATTACTTTGTAGATCATCTCCTGTTTTGCCGGACCAGCTACAGGATCGGCATAATCGGCTTTAAGTTCATCCCTGAGGTTCCAGTGAGACAGCAGCAGCATTCCGTCGGGAAAGATTTGTTTACCGTCGTCAGTACGTAGCTTGTCCATACAGATATTATAATCGGCAATATACATGTCGGCATTTCCTCCGGCAACGGCAAGAGCCTGATTAAGTTCAGCCGGAACCCTGGATACGAAATAATCGCCAAGCCTTGCCATTGCCCATTCCTCACGTGACCACGACGGACCAAGCTTTTCCTTCTCTTCGAGAGTGAAATATGGAAAGTTAAGAGCAATTAC
>JAKLFN010000502.1 GCA_022711195.1 Bacteroidota bacterium | reverse complement strand
TCACCGGCGATGACAACAGCCTCATCGGACGCATAGCAGCCTTTATCGACTTCAACATTGCAAAAACCTATGACCAGCCTACCGGCGGCACAGGATTCTTTGAGTGCATTGATGATGACGCGGCGGCCGGCATGCTCTTCGATACCGCCAGGGAATGGCTCCGCGAACGAGGGATGGAGGCAATGGACGGCCCCATAAACTTTGGTGAGACAGATAAATACTGGGGTCTGCTTGTAGAGGGATTTACACATCCCTCGTTCGAGATATCCTATAACCCGCCATATTACCAGGGGCTGTTTGAAAGATACGGTTTCCGGACATGGTTCAGGCAGGAGGGTTTCCATTATGACCTTACCAAACCGCTCGACACGCGGTTCCGTAAGATTGCACAGTGGGTGGCCGAAAAGCCGGGGTATGAATTCAGGCACTTTACCTGGAAGGAACAGGACAGGTACGTCGCCGACTTCGCGGAGGTGTTCAATGAGGCATGGGCCTCTTTCAAGGCCAACTTCGAACCCCTCGAGCCGGACTATATAAAAGGCACCCTCAAA
>JAKLFN010000501.1 GCA_022711195.1 Bacteroidota bacterium | reverse complement strand
AGCTCTCCATATATCGTGCATGTGAGCCTGTGGACCGCCTGAAGGATAATCACCGGGCCTCTTGTCAGCAGCCTGTAACAGCCAGGCATTTACAAACATGGGAAGCGGGTATTCAGCCTTGCCGGCTTTTGAAACTTCGTTGATATATTTTGCATAGTGCCATCCCATGAAAAGCTCATCGCACTTATCACCCTCACCAAATACTTCCTTCCAGGTCCCTGATGTCTTAAATCCTGTGGATCCCCATAGTTCTGATGTCTCAGGCAGCAGTTTATCCTTGTTGGCAGAAAGGTAATTAATAAGCTCTGCAGGTACGGCCTCATTTATAGCACTGTTTGCAGCATCGCCATGATCGCGCGGGGAACCGATAATGCCGACCTCATTCTCGACCTGAATCATGATAACTGTCCTGTTACCGGCATCTACCTCTTTTACATGCTTCATCATTGCTGCAAACGCCCTGGCATCTGCTTCGAGGTTCTTCTGGCTCAGTGGTGTGAGTATCTCAAGACTTTTACCGTTTTCTCCCAGAATACGCGGGAAGCGCTTATAGT
>JAKLFN010000500.1 GCA_022711195.1 Bacteroidota bacterium | reverse complement strand
ATATTTTGAGGAGCTTATTCCTGCCAGGTGCTGGGTAGCTCCGGAGATACCTGCAGCAACATAAAGGTTTGGTGCAATTATCTTACCTGTCTGGCCTGTATGTTCACCGTGAGGTCTCCAGCCTTCGTCGGATACCGGACGTGAACAGGCAGTTGCTCCGCCAAGGAGCTCAGCAAGTTCAACAAGAGGAGCCCAGTTATCGGGTGACTTCATTCCCCTGCCTCCTGATACTACTATATCGGCATCTGTCAGCAGAAGCTTCCCTGATTGCTTCTCAACATTCTTTACAGCTGTTTTCACGAGAGAACTGTCGACTGAAACAGCAGCATTCTCAACAACTGCTGTATTTTCTGTTTTAACAAGGTCGAAGGAGTTCTGAGCAAGTGATATAATCTTAACAGGGCTTTTAATTACCATGTGAGCGAAAGCGTTGCCAGAATAAGTCCTTTTGTAAACAGTGAATGGGTTCAGACTTACAGGCAGCCTGCTTACACCTGAAGCCATGCCTGCTTTCATTCTTACCGAAAGCCTCGGAGCAATAGCCTTTCCTGCATT
>JAKLFN010000050.1 GCA_022711195.1 Bacteroidota bacterium | reverse complement strand
AGGAGGTTTTTAATCATTGATATTCAGATTATGGTTGGTTGGTTTTTAAAATTATAACATTTTTTTCTTATACAATCTCCGGCAGGTTCAGATTAACAGATCATTAACATAAAAAGACAAAAGATAAAAGATAAAAGATAAAAGATAAAAGATAAAGTTCATTGGTAAACAGGAATCGATATAAAGACGCTTTTTTTCTCATTGTGCAACAGTGACAATTAATATTCGTCTTTACAAGGACCTTAAAACCAAACCATGATCAGGACATTTTTTCGACTGGCCTTCCGTAATATATTGAAAAACAAAGGATTTGCGTTTATCAATATTTTCGGCCTTGCAATCGGGCTGACAGCATCGTTACTCATTCTTCTATGGATAATGAATGAGCTGAGCTATGAAAAGCACAACGTCAATGCAAAAAATATCTATCGTGTCGAGGAGGATCAGTTCTATTCAGGGAACCGTTATCATGTTACGGTAACTCCTCATCCCAGCGGGCCGGTATGGAAAGAAAAGATACCTGAGATCAGGGAACAGACACGTATCAACAGGCTTCCGCGGATATTGTTTCGCCAGGACGAAAAAGTATTTTTTGAATCCTCAATTGTGGCTGCCGATTCCGGCCTTTTTAAGATATTCACCATGCCTTTTATCCTTGGCGATGCAGAAACAGCGCTGAGGTCTCCCAATTCCATTGTTCTTACCGAGAAGCTTGCCACAAAATATTTTGGCGCCACAAATCCGATGGGTAAATTAATCACTCTTGAAAACAAAGTTCAGTTCATGGTCACAGGAGTGATGAAAGATCTTCCGGGCAATTCGATATTTTCATTCCAGGGAGTTATCCCCTATTCTTTTTTAAGACAGATTAATGCCATTGATGACTTCTGGGGTAATAACTCTATACTAACATTCCTGCTCCTCGAGAAAGGTGCAGATCCGAAGGCTGTCGACAAAAAGCTTACCGATGTGGTTCTCGGGTTCATGCCTGAGACACAAACCAAATATATGGTCTTTCCGTTGCTTGATATTCATCTGCACTCGCAATTCGGTTTTGAAATTTCGAAGGGTCCGGTCATTGTTGTCTATATCTTCACCCTGATAGCAATTTTTGTTTTGATAATTGCCTGTATAAACTTCATCAACCTTTCAACGGCAAAGGCTGCCGGCAGGGCAAAGGAGATAGGAATAAAGAAAGTGGCAGGTGCAGACCAGAAGGCAATGATCGTGCAATTCATGCTTGAATCCCTGCTGCTTGTGTTCATTGCTCTTGTAATTGCGCTGGTACTTGTAGGCCTTGCATTACCTGTATTCAACAATATCACAGGAAAGAATTTTGTCCTGGGCGACTTTTTGAAGTTAAGGTATATTATCAGTGTGGCTTGTACAGGATTGTTTACAGGTTTCCTGGCAGGCGTTTACCCTGCCTTTCATCTCGCATCTTTTAATCCTGTTGCGGTTCTGAAAGGCGATCAGGCCAGCGGTAAAGGCAGTGCAAGGTTCAGGCAGGTACTTGTGGTTGTTCAGTTCACCCTTTCAATACTTATTGCGGTGGCTGCTGTTTTCATGTACCTTCAGCTGAAGCACCTCCAGGATAAGGACCTGGGTTTCGACAAGAATAATCTTATATGCATACCGATGGCCCAGGATATGAGACCAAAATACCCATCACTTAAGAGCGAGCTTCTGAAGGAGCCTCTTATACAGGGTGTTACTGCAACAAGGAGCAATCCGGTTATGATGGGCAGCAACTCCGGCGGCGCGGACTGGGATGGCAGGGATCCTGAAAAGAGCGTCCTGATAGGAACCAACGCTGTTGATTATGATTACCTCAGCACCATGAAAATGGAGCTTGCAGCAGGCAGGGATTTTTCCCGTGAATTTGTTTCAGATTTTGCTGAAGATACGACAGGAAATTTTCTTGTAAACGAGGAGGTGGCAAAAATTATGGGAACCGGTGATGCCGTAGGGAAGAGATTCAGCTTCATGGGATTGCACGGGAGGATCGTAGGTGTTCTGAAGAATTTCAATTTCAAAGGCGCCGATCAGCCTGTTGAACCGATAGCATTCGCACTGACGGGTCCGCAATATCTTAATTATATATTGATCAGGCTTACCCCGGGGAGCATACCTGAATCCTTAAAGACAGCAGAGAAAGCCTGGAAAAACGTACTCCCGGAATATCCGTTCGACTACACTTTTACCGACGAGGATTACAATAATCTGTTCAGGACTCAGCTTCGTCTGACCCGCTTATTGAAATACTTCACCATACTGGCTGTAATTATTGCATGCCTGGGATTATATGGTCTGTCGGCATACTCGGCCGAAAGAAGGACAAACGAGATAGGTATCAGAAAAGTGATGGGAGCAGGTATCCCTGCAATACTTTTCTCAGTTGTGAAGGAATACCTTATACTGATTTCTGTTTCGCTGGTTATTGCCCTGCCCGCAGGATGGATAATTGTTGAAAATCTTCTTAAGCAGTTTGCCAGCAGGATAGAGATCAATATCTTGATCTTTGTGATAATTGCTGCCGCTGCTTTCCTCATTGCCCTGGCCACTGTAACTTTCCAGGCTGTCAAAGCGTCACTGATAAATCCGGCGGAGGCTTTAAAAGTTGAGTAATTGAAAACAAATCTATCATAAGACTAACCAAAAAGATTCTTTTATGTTCAGTAATTTATTAAGATACAGTATCAGGTCTTTTAAGAGGCAGAGATCATACATTATCATCAATATTCTTGGCCTTTCTATAGGAATAGCCTGCAGTCTGCTGATTGCACTTTTTGTGATCAGCGAGGCAGGTTACGACAAATTCAATGTAAAGAAAGAGAGGATCTTCAGGCTTGTGCTCAACGGTAAAATCGGGGGGCAGGAGATCGTGGGCGCTTACACATGTGCCGTAATAGGTCCCACCATGCTGAGAGAATTTCCCGAAGTTGAGGACTATGTAAGAATGAACGGCCGTGGTCCGACTGTTGTTGAATACAATGACAAAACATTTACCGATGATGATATTATTGAAGTTGATTCCTCCTTTTTCAATATTTTCTCTATAAAGGTTTTAAAAGGTGATCCTGATAACCTTTTAAATTCTCCGAGGAAGGCGGTTATAACCGAATCAACCGCCCGGAGGATTTTTGGCGACGAGGATCCGATCGACAAGGCAATAAAGATCGGGAATGACACTTCAAGGTATTTTATTACGGGGGTCATGGAAGATGTGCCGGGGAACTCTCATTTTGAGGCAAATATCCTTACCTCGTTCATGACAAATCCAAGATCGCAAAGCCCGGTATGGCTGAGCAACAGCTTCAGTACCTACCTGCTGTTAAAGCCGAATACAAGTTTTAAAACAGTGGATGAAAAGATCCCGGCTATGCTCGAAAAATATGTCGGACCGGAACTTCAGCAGTATATGGGGATCTCAATTGCCGATTTCAATGCACAGGGAAACAAGTACAGGTTTTACCTTCAGAACCTTACAGATATTCATCTCGACCCGTCTGTCCAGCAGCAGTTTGGTGAAGCCAGTGACCCGAAATACCTTATCATTTTCGGTACGGTCTCAATTCTTATTGTGCTGATAGCGGCCATTAATTTTATGAACCTGGCAACAGCCCAGGCATCAAGGAGGGCAAAGGAAGTGGGCATCAAGAAAGTTGCAGGATCGACACGCGGGATGCTTGTTACACAGTTCCTTACCGAATCGACATTCCTGGCATTTATCTCTCTTCTTATAGCACTTGTAATTGTAAAGATCAGCATTCCTTACTTCAACGATCTTCTTGGAGCCAGCCTGAAGCTTAATCTCTTTTCCAACTGGTACAATATACCTGTACTGCTTGCTTTCGCCATTTTCACCGGATTCCTGTCGGGAAGCTATCCTGCTCTCTTCCTTTCGTCATTCAATCCGTACCAGGTTCTTAAGAGCAGCAAAAACGGTAACATGCATAACGGAACATTAAGACGGATCCTGGTTGTTTTCCAGTTTTCTGCCTCAATACTATTAATTATAGGGACTCTGATAATGTACCGCCAGATTTCTTATATGCTGAACAAGGATGTTGGATTCAACAAGGAACAGATGCTCGTGATAAACAGGGCCGGGGCTCTCGAATCGAGAGTGGAAGCGTTCAAAAGCGCTGTAAAAGAGATACCCGGGGTAATCAATATTTCAAGCTCCACGGCAGTCCCCGGCCGGAATAACAATAATAATGGTTATGGTATTGAAGGAAGAAAGGATGAGTCGTTCCTGATGACTACCAACTGGGTCGATTTCGATTATATAAATACATATGGTATGTCGCTGGTTGAAGGAAGGGATTTCGACAGGAATTTTGCCACAGACAGCAGTACCTGCATTATAAATGAAAGCGCTGCAAAAAATTTCGGGATCACCGACATTTCCAAAACCAGGTTTGTACAGCCCGGCGATGGTGGCAGGATGAGGTTTATCCAGGTGATAGGTATTGTTAAGAACTTCAATTTTGAATCGCTGCGCAATCCTGTCCAGCCTTATGTTTTTCTTTTCAAGGGGAATGAAAATTTCTGGGGATATGTAACAGTAAGGCTATCGGCACAGAACTATCAGCAGACTATTGCAATGATCGAGGAGAGATGGAAGGAATTCACATCGAATGACCCTCTCCAGTACTATTTTATTGATCAGGATTTTGAGCAGATGTACTTACAGGAGAAGCAAAATGCACAGCTGGCTGTCATATTCTCTATTATTGCTATTTTTATTGCAGCGCTCGGATTATTCGGGCTCACTTCATTCACTGTTGAACAGAAAACGAAGGAAATTGGTGTTCGGAAAGCCATGGGATCATCAATAGCGGGAATATACTTCGTGGTCTCGAGGGAGATCTTTATCCTTATCACAGTTTCGGCACTGATAGCATGGCCTTTGATATATTTTATTGCAAACAAATGGCTTGAAAATTTCTATTTCAGGATCAACCCGGGGGTGATGAGTTTTCTTGCAGGACTAATGATTGCGATACTTGTTGCAATAATTACCATCAGCTACAGGATCATGAAGGCGGCGCGGGTAAATCCGGCACAATCGCTTAAGTACGAATAAATACAGAGGCATATGTTCAGGAATTACCTCGTTGTCACTTTCAGGAATTTATGGAAGAACAGGATCTTTACGCTTATCAATATTGCCGGAATGGGGATTGCGCTTGCAACATGCATCGTTGCCTTTTTCAATCACATGTTCAATTATGAGTTTGACAGGAGCCACGAGAATTTTGATGAGATATACCGGATCACCTGTTTCAGGGATATGCAGGGCAGGGAGCAGGAATATGGCGCGGTACCGGCTACCCTGGGCCTCGGGATAAAGAAAGACCTCCCTGGAATTGAACGTGCAGCCCGGTTTGCCCGATCGGGTTCGCCTGTCAGAACAGGAGAGAATATCTTCCAGGCAAATATATTATATGTCGATCCGGAGTTCTTAAACATTTTTACTTTGCCCCTGATCTATGGCGATAAAGCATCTGTTGCCGGGCAGGCTAATATTTTCCTGAGCGAGAAGATGTCAAAGATCCTCTTCGGGGAGAGTTATCCTGTTGGCAAGACGGTTTCAGTCTTTAACGACCAGAGCAGGGAATTCACCTATACGGTAAGCGGAGTGTTCAGAGATATGCCGGAGAATTCCAGTTTCCAGATGGATGTTCTTTCACACTTTGATAATTTCATGCTGATGTGGAATGTGAATGATGCAGACTGGCGATGGATGACAAGAGGATTATTTGTTCAGATTCCCGACAGATCAGTGTTATCATCAGTTACGGAAGGATTAAAGACCTACCTGCCTGTTCAGAACCGGGCAAGGGAGGACTTCAGGATAAACAGGTTTTCGCTGGTGCCTCTTAAAGATGTCGGTAAGAACTCCATGGATATCTGGTCTTCGGGACTCAGGTCTTCATTACATCCTGCTGCACTTTATGCTCCTCCCATAATGGCTCTCTTCATACTCCTTATCGCCTGTTTCAATTTTGCAAATACATCGGTTGCAACATTCAGCAGGCGGGTGAAAGAAATAGGGCTCAGGAAAACATTCGGGGGACAGAGGGTTCAGCTGGTAACCCAGTTCATGGTGGAAACATTAATTATATGCTTCCTGGCTCTGCTCACAGGTCTGGCCATTGCAGCCTTTCTGGTGCCTGCATACAGCAGCCTGTGGGCTTATATGTCCATCGAGCTGACATTCAGTAAGTATGCGGTGTTCTGGATATTCCTGGTACTGCTTTTATTTCTGACAGGTTTCATTGCCGGCGTATATCCGGCGCTTTATATCAGCTCTTTCAGCCCTGCTTATGTATTTAAGGGTGCATCACCTTTTCACGGATCAGGGAAGCTGTCGGCACTGCTTCTTGTTCTTCAGTTTACCATTTCCATTATGTCGCTGGTTATGGGGATCTCTTTTTCGAGAAATGCCGTTTATCAGAATACCCTCGATCTTGGCTATGACCGCGACAGGATTATTGTTGTACCTGTTCCGGGGAATTTGTATTCTTCTTACCGCAATGAGGTTATTTCGAACCCAAAGGTCATCGCTGCCGAAGGTACATGGAACCATATCGGATGGGGTGTTAACAGGAGGCCGGTAAAAGATGCAGAAAAGCAGCTTGAAACAGATTTTCTCGACATAGGTCCTGAATATGCCCGGGCAGTAGGATTACGTCTCACCGAAGGAAGGTTATTTGACCGGGAGAGAGCCGGTGCCGACAGGTCAAACAAATCGATAATAGTAAATAAGAAGCTGGTTAATGACTTCGGCTGGAGTGATGCTGTCGGAAAGGCAATTACACTATACGACACAACGACCCTTACCGTGATAGGTGTTGTGGAGGATTTCTATACTTCCGGTGTGTGGCAGAAAATTGAGCCTGCCGTTTTGAGACTCTCTGACCGTAATGATTTTGGCATCCTTGCTGTAAGAACAAATCCGGAAGACATTGCGGATGTGCTCGATTACCTGGGCGATGAATGGAAAAAGATGTCGAGTAACCAGGTTTTCGCCGGCCGGACACAGGAAGATATTATGCAGGAGGAAAAGGATATTAACGGAAGTATCCTGAAAGTAGTAGTGTTCCTCGCCATAATTGCGACACTTCTGTCGCTGATAGGAATGTATAACCTTGTTTCCCTTGATATAATACGAAGGACCAAAGAAGTAGGCATCAGAAAGATACAGGGAGCGCCGGTACCGCTGTTAATGTTCCTGATCAGTAAAAAGTTTCTGGTAATACTATTAATTGCCGCCCTGCTCGGCTCGGCAGGAGGTTTTTATTTGTCGCTGAAACTTATGGACAGTATCTGGGATTATTTTGTGGAGATCGGGGCAGGCATCCTGGTTGCGGCATCAATGATCATGATCATCGCCACAATGGCGACTTTAAGCTTTAAGATTCTCAGGGCAGCAATGAAAAATCCTGTTGACTCATTGAGGTATGAGTAGACAAAGCGGCTTTTACAATATGATAAGATGCCCGGGATTAATACATTTTGTTGATCAGCGATCCGATCTCATCGCGTTTCTTAAGCGGAAAGCTGTGGTCCTTGCCATCGCGGGTAACCACTGTGATTCCTTTTAAGGCAAAGACTCCTTTCTGATAAAATATCACTTCAAGGATATTGTCAAAAAGTATTTCGAGGTTAAAAGATGCAAGCTCTTCCTTTAATGCCCTGAAGTAGATTCTTTGGTTTGTAACAATCAGCTTGCCGTCAATTTTCAGATTGTCAATTACCTGGTTCGTGTCGCCTGCGTTCAGGACCACCTCGTTTGGATTTAAGTTAATTGTCATTTTACAGGTTGTGGTTGTTATGATTAAAAGACTGGAATCAGGAGAAAAAGCTGCACAACAAATAATAATTAAAACATGCAGGTGTCTAATAATTAGACAATTTTTAATATATTGGTCATTCAATAATATTACCTATGGGTAAAGTACCGGATAGGCTTATCAGGGGAGCATCTCCGACGATAATCAATGTGATGAATATTGTAAGGAAGATAGCTCCCACAGATGCCAATGTTCTGATCACGGGAGAGAATGGCACCGGTAAGGAGCTAATTGCCGCGGAGATACATTCACAATCGCACAGGTCGGGAGAACTGATGGTAAGTGTCGATATGGGATCGCTTACCGAGTCGCTTCTCGAGAGCGAGCTTTTTGGCCATGTAAAAGGGGCATTCACAGATGCCAGGGAGGACAGGAAGGGAAAATTTGAGATTGCAAACGGAGGAACACTTTTCCTTGATGAGATCGGAAATCTTTCATTGCAGTCACAGGCAAAGATACTGAATGCACTTCAGAGCAGGCAGGTGACAAGAGTCGGATCGAACAGGCCGGTATCGGTGAATATAAGACTTATCTGTGCAACAAACAGTGACCTGGTGAGGATGGTGCATGAGGGAAGATTCCGTGAGGATCTGTTTTACAGGATCAATACAATTATGATTGAGGTGCCTCCTTTGCGCGACAGGGTGGATGATATCCCGATACTGGCAAATCATTTTGTAAAGGTCTTTTGTGAAAAGTACAACAAGGGAACGATGAAGATCAAGACCCAGGCGCTGGAAAGGCTCGCAACCCACAGCTGGCCAGGCAATGTCAGGGAGTTGCAGCATGCCATTGAAAAGGCTGTGATCATGTGTGAGTCATCTGTCCTGCTTCCCTCAGACTTTGACCTGGGAGCTGCGCAGAGGAATATTTTTCATCATGAGCTGACCCTTGCAGAAATGGAAAGAAAGTACATCCTCGATACACTAAAAAGAAACGGCAACAACATAAGTGTTGCTGCCGCTAAGCTCGGTATCACGAGGCAGACTCTGTATAGTAAGCTGAAGCAGACCTGAGATCTTCTCCCTGTGATTCTCAGCCTACGATCTGTCCATCGAAAAGGTTTACGATCCTGTGTGCATAGCCTGCGTCCCTGTCGCTGTGTGTGACCATGATAATGGTTGTTCCCTCTTTGTTGAGTTCGGTAAGAAGGTTTATTACTTCGATACCGTTTTTTGAATCGAGGTTACCTGTAGGCTCGTCGGCAAGGATCAGTTTTGGATTTGCCACCACTGCACGTGCGATGGCCACTCTTTGCTGCTGACCGCCTGACAGCTGCTGGGGGAAGTGTTTTGCACGATGTGTGATCTTCATCCGATCGAGCGCTTCCTCTACTTTTTTCTTACGTTCGGCGCCTTTCATTTTAAGATAAATAAGAGGCAGTTCGACGTTTTCGTAAACATTCAGTTCGTCGATAAGGTTGAAGCTCTGAAAGACAAAGCCTATATTCCCTTTCCTGAATATTGTCCTGTCGCGTTCTTTAAGATTTGCGACCTCGGTGCCGTTAAAGATATAGCTTCCCGATGAGGGATTGTCGAGGAGGCCGAGAATATTCAGTAATGTCGACTTTCCGCATCCTGAGGGGCCCATTACAGCCACATATTCACCTTCCTTTACGGTAAGGTTAACCTTGTTGAGAGCTGTGGTTTCAACTTCTTCAGTTCTGAAGATCTTGGTCAATTCATTTGTCTTGATCATGACTTATGTTATTAGTGAGTGGTTAAGAGTTATTGGTTATTAGTTGTTTTTGAATACCAGTTTTTCATTTTTACCAAATGATTCGTAGCCGGAGATAATTACTTTTTCACCCGCCTGCAATCCACCGAGTACTTCATAATACCTGGGATTTTTTCTCCCGATCGAAATATTTCTCCTGGTTGCAAATGATCCGGAGGGATCGAGAACGAATATCCATTGCCCGCCTGTTTCCTGGAAGAATCCGCCGATAGGTACCAGCAGTGATTCCCTTGGCTGGCCCAGCTGAAGGCTTATATAATATGTCTGTCCTGTCCTTATATTTTCCGGTATGGTGTCGGTAAAAGTCATATCGATCTCGAAGGTCCCGTTCCTTACATCAGGATAAACTCTCCTGACAACCAGGTTATAAAGGCTCCCCTGCCTGTCAAGTGTGGCAGTAAGCTGTGTCCTTACACGATCAATATAATGTTCATCGATCTGTGCCGACACCTTGTAGGATGTAAGAACGTTTATCTGTCCCATGTTAGCTCCGCGTGAGATTGACTGGCCTATTTCCGGGACCAGCAGGCCCAGCTGACCGTCGATATTAGCCCTTACGTTCAGGTTTTCGACCCGTTGCCTTACAAGTGCCAGGTTGCGGCGCATATTTTCGAGGTTGCCTTTGATTGTTTCTACCTGAACCGACCTGAAGAGGGAGTCGGCTCTTTGCCTTTCAATAAAGAGCTCCTGTGAGCTCCGGGCCATTTCAAGATCTTCTTTTGAGCGGATAAATTCCTCCTTCGAGATAAGGTTGTCTTTCATCAGCTCCTCGTTCTGCCGGAATGTACGTTCTTTTCTTTCAATGTCGAATTTCAGGTTTATAAGCTCTCTCTTTATGGAGATCCTTTCCTGTTCCATGGTTACCTGAGTGTTCCTGAGGAAGTTTTCCTTTTCAGCCAGCTGCGCTTCGCTGTCGAGGATGTTGAGGTAGAGATCGGGATTGCTCAGCCGGAGGATGATATCTCCCTTCTTCACCATCGATCCTTCTTCGATAAGTATCTCTTCAACACGGCCGCCTTCCTGGGCATCGAGGAAGATTGTGCTTATTGGTTCGACAGTTCCCGGGACAGTGATATAATCGTTGAACTGGTCTTTAATAATAGTTTCGATGATCAGTTTATCCTTTTCCACCCTGTAGGTTGAGGTACGGTCGGTGAAGAAAGCCATGTATATCAGTACGAAGATTAATATACCACCGGCGATATATGCCAGATGTTTCTTTTTGAGTCCTTTTTTCTTTGCGATGGGCTTGTCCATCTTTTCGATAGGGGTATCCATTATGGTTTTGTGTTTCTGTTATTGCTGAAAGATTGTATTCATATATTCTCCTGTGGTGTAATATCCGATAGTAAGTTTCCTGATAATGATCTGAAGCTTTGTCCTCAGTGCCTCTGTTTCGGCTCTGAAGAGTGTGGTTTTAGCTGCAGAATAATCAGTGACATCAACCAGCCCTGTTTCAAACTTCTTTTCCACGGCGCTGAATGATTTCCTGTTGAATTCAAGATTGTCGAGAGCTGCAGTATATTCATCCCTTCCCCTGTTATATTCGAGGCAGGCGTTCTCAACTTCAGTATAAAGGTTGTTTTTTTCCTGTTCCAGGCGGAGGGCAGCGTCGGTTTTCCGGATCTTTGCAATGCGGATATTCCTTCCTGTTGCATAATTATTGAAGATGGGGATGTTGACAGACATATAGAGCGCCTGGCTGTTGTTGTTTTTCATCTGTGAGGAGAATGATTCCTGCGGCCCGGTAGCATCACTTATGACTTTATAGTATCCTGTATATATGGCGCCTCCGACTGAAAGGCTGGGAGAGATGGCTCCTCTGGCTGCCGCTATCTGCTTGCCGGAAGCGCGCAGCTCATAATCTATTGCTTTCAGACGCGGAAGAATGGATGAGGCAACATTGTAGATACTGTCGGGATCATAATTGTGATCGCTTATCAGGAGGCCTGACATTTCCGGAACAGCTATGTCGAAGTATATTCCGGGTTCAAGCTGAAGCATCTGTTTCATGGTCGTGAG
>JAKLFN010000005.1 GCA_022711195.1 Bacteroidota bacterium | reverse complement strand
AGAGCTTAAGAAATGGAGATCAACAGTTCCCATGACAAAATTTGAGGAACTAAGGAAGTTTTATAATAAGGCCGGTGTTAAGATACACATCGCAAAATTCTCACCCGAAAACTGGTCCGACGAAGAGATCGATTATACATTCAGGGCAGCAAAAGCCCTTGGTGCAAAAGGAGTCTCAACAGAGATCAGCGAGAAAGCCTGCCAGAAACTTGGTCCTATTGCACAGAAACATGGTATGTATGCCATTATGCACCAGCATCTCCAGCCGGGACAGCCGGGCTGGACATTCGAGAAATTCCTGGATCTGTCACCGGCAGTGATGCTGAATTTCGACGCAGGACATTACTTCGGATCAACAGGTCTTCATCCCAATGGCATTATTGAAAAGCTTCACGACAGGATCTTCAGCATACACATGAAAGATAAAACGGGGCCAAAAGGCACACCCCCAAATACCAATATGGCTTGGGGCAAAGGAGAAACACCTGTTGCCGAGATCCTACTTCTTCTCAAGAAAAACCAATGGCCGATAAACGTGGATATCGAACTTGAGTATCCCGTTCCGGAAGGTTCTGATGCAGTAACAGAAGTAAAGAAGTGTGTAGAATATTGCAGGAATATCCTTGATTAGTTTTTCTTCTTCTTCAGAAGGAAAAATGCTGCACCGCCGACAACAATAACCGCACCGACTATTATTGCAATAAGTGCTGTGCTGCTTTTTTCTGAACCGCCATCGGTCTTGTCATCTTCGATATCGTAATACTGTGTAGGCTTTGCATCAGTATCCATATTGACCGTATCTTTCTGTGGTGCAGGCTGTTCCTGTGCATTAACCGTTGCTAATCCGCCAATCAGCATCATAGCTGAAACCAGTACCGGCAAAATCGTTTTTTTCATCACTGTAAATTATTTAATTGTTAATATAAGTTTATCATACTTTTCTGCAATGTCCGGATCAGTTTCCCTGTATGTTTCAGCAAGTAAAGCCAGGGCGGGGATATACTCCGGATTTATCTCAAGTGATCTCCGAATCATGACTCTTGCCCGCGTCACATCACTCTTTGATAATAACCTGGCAGATACGACATAGGCTTCCAGATATTTTCTGTTTGCCCCGATAACTTTTTCGTAGTAACCAAGGGCAGCCAGAGTGTCGTTCTTAAATGCTGCAATATTTCCGAGGTACATAAGGATGGATTCTGAGAAAGGATTGACTTCCAGGCCAGCCTTCAGTACCGAATCAGCTTCAGCATGCCGTCCAACATTATAAAGAGCCCGTGCAAAATTATAAAAAATCATTTCATCACCTGCATCAGCTTTTAATGCTTCTGTTAAAAGATTAACAGCCAATGCATTATTCCCTTCACTGAGAGCCTTATAGCCTTCATAACCAGCTTTTGTGCCACGCTTCAGAACGGCTCCGACAGGGACCTCTCCCGCATAAACGACATGAATTGCGTTTGCCGGAGGCCAGAGGTTTTTCTTCAGCAATTCAGGACGTATGAAACGACTGCCAACTATGGCATAGTCCCATTCATGCATGCTTCGCTCCTCATATCTTGCATATTTCACTTTCACCCCGTCACAATCCCTGAAATTCCAGTCATCAGGCGAGGCTACCATTATGATGGAGCTGTCGCTCAGATTATTTTGCAGATGAGCCTTCAGCCATCCTGCCGCCTCAGTCTGGCTCACATAGTAATAATCGGTTTCATAATTGCCATATGCTCCTTTCAATCCTAACGTAAACTGGTTATAATATATATAAGAATAAGCAGGATCTCTTATGATGAACTTCGCAGGATGGAGCGCCATTACCAGTAGAACAACCAGGAGAATGATTTTCAGATATTTCCTCTTCAATGTATCGAACAACACGCTTATTCCGGTACCTGCCAGCAACAGCAACGGCGGATAGACAAAGAGGAACTGCCGCCACGAACTGTAAAGGTTTGAACCTTCAATCATTACAAATATCACCGGAAAAAGGATGGTGAACAGGACCAGGCCGTACAGGAGACCTTTTTCATGCTTTATGAGCCTAACCGATAAAAGGAAGAAAATCAGCATCCCGGCAAGGACGACAAGAGGAATAGTGATAGCCATCGATTTCAGAAGGTAATACCAGGGCATCATATCGGACCAGATATACTCTCCTTCGAAGATCTGTCTGAAGGTGGAAGGGAAATGTGCCATCACCCTGTATGACTCAATCACATTCTTCACCGGTGACTGAAGGGCATAAGGCCATAATAAGACGGCAAGAATATATGCTGCTATTGAAACCAGGACAAGAAGGACAAACCGTATGCCTTCCAGCCTCATATCTGTCATTCCGTGTTTCAACCGCCGGTGAATTACCGATACAAAAAGGAACAGGAACAGGTAACAGAAGAGGATGAGTCCGCCTGCACGGATGCTCAGGCAGAAAGCCATGCTCAGCAGGAGCAAAAGGATTTGTATAAAGGAAATTTTATTTTCATTGAAGACAACTTTCAGCGAAAAGAAAATTCCCGAAATGTATGCCAGCGCAAAAGGAATGTCCTTAAGATTGTTCTGTGAATGTCCCATAAATGCAGGTGAAACAGCAAACAGGAATATTACAACGATCCCTGCCTGCCAGCCTGCCAGCCATACAGCGAAGAGAGCTGTTATCACTACAGCCATCCAGCCGGCCAGTGAGCTCATGATATGGCGGAAAGAATAGATGTCGTCAATACTGAACCACTTTGCAAGAATGGTCACGATATTGTCATACGATTGCCCGTAATACTTAAGGTGGGTTCCCCCTGTATTGATTGCCGACTGGTCTTCTCCCCGCGATGCAAAATAATTATAAACAGAAACCGACTGCCCGTAATGGATCACTTCATCGCAGGTAATTCCTGCTTTTCTGCTGAGCAGAAGCATCATTACCAGGAGAACAAGTGAGAAAGCATAGAAGATATATTTCAATCCTACAGTTTTCATCAGTTCCCCGTATTTCCATCATATAGTTTTTTTACAAAATAGAGCGGCCTGTTTTGCGACTCCCTGTAATTCCTGAAAATATATTCTCCGATTATTCCAAGGAAAACAAGTTGAATGGATCCGAGGAAGTATAGACTTAACAATGTTGATGACCAGCCCGGGATAGCAGCGCCTGTTGCTTTTGCTATAACGACGTATACGCCGGCACCCATGAATACAAGGGTACCGATCAGCCCCAGTATGAGGCACAATCTTATCGGGAATCTCGAAAAAGAAAAGATTGCATCGGCAGCCAGTGAAAACAGTTTTAACAGGCTCATCTTTGAGCGCCCCCTGAACCGGTCGTCACGTATATAGATGACTTCGCCCTGGGTGAAACCTACTGCCGACCTCAGCCCTGGCAGGTAACGTACTTTCTCCTTCATCTTCAGAAGTGCTTCCAGCGCTATCCTTCGCATCATCGAATAGTTTCCATAGTTGGCCATATTCCGCAGCTCGGCTATGTTCCGGA
The DNA here is from genome assembly GCA_022711195.1 of Bacteroidota bacterium. Next base: position 25,060 of record JAKLFN010000005.1, on the reverse strand, counting down.
AGATAAAATGGAACATAGCAGTATAAACCTTCCTGGCCCCGCTGCCTTTTCGTCCTGTTTTCCTGGCATTGACGATATCGAAGTTTTCTTCAGTGATCTTCTTATACATCTCCGGCAACAGCTCCGGCGGATCCTGGAGATCGCCGTCCATCATGGCTACTATCTCGCCGGAGGCATATTCCAGTCCTGCGGTATAGGCTGCCTGGTGTCCGAAATTCCTGGACAGCGACACAACTTTTATTTTTTTATTTGTCTGCCTGTGGAATAATAGCTTCTCAAGTGTTCTGTCAATGCTCCCGTCGTCGACGATGATAACCTCATAATCCGTTGTAAATGACTCGACAGCAGGTATTATACGGCCAATAAGCTCATCGGCAAGCTTCTCTTCGTTGAATACCGGGACTACAAGTGAAAACATATTCTTATTTCAATCTTTCCAGCGCAAAATTTACCTCGTCGGTGAGTTCCTGAACCGCAGCCAGCTCCCTGATCGCAGGTACACAATAATCTGTTCCCATCCAGCTGAGTTCCCTGAGGATAAGTTTCTTTGCATCATTCGTCGAAACGGGATCTTTCAGCAGTTCTACCATTTTTACCTCATAGGCCGAAAGCACCTCTTCATTTCCATTTGCCTTCTGCAGATGATACTGAAGCCATGTATAATATTTTGTGCTTTTACCTGTTTCATACGATTTCAGGTTCTCAAATGCTGCTGATTCGTCTATGGCGCTGAACCCCTCACGTACAACAGGCCCGGCAGCTGTCGGGAAATCTGAAGGCACCACCTGGTCAACTTTTCCGGTAGCTGCCCATTCAGCTGCTCTCTGCAGAATGGTGATGTACCCGGCAGAATGTACAGACTTTACATTCTCTCCGGCGGGAGTTCCAAACATAAGTGCAAAGATCCTTCCCTTTCCTGTTATTTTTGAAAGAAGCACCGGCGAAGGTCTTTGTCCCCTGCCTGCCTGTCCGTCCAAAGCTGCCGAGGCGAGCACTTGTACATCTTCCCCGGCCGGTCTGATATTTTTGTAAATAACATCTTCAGGCTGCACCCACCTTACAGGCAGTCCTGCAGTGACAGGATGTTCAATAGGCTGAATACGAATCTCCAGGTCGGAACGGTCCGACACCCTGAGGGTATCTGCTGTATTAATAACCAGGTCGACAGCTGAATTCAAGACTACTAACCCCCCTCCGTTAATGAGGTATTCAGATAAAGCCTCCTTGGCACTGTTATTCCAGGTTCCGCCCTCATAACTTATCACCACAAGGCCGTACTTTGAAAAACGAGGATTAAAGAGCGCTTCGTCATCTGCAGTGGGAGGTGTATTCAATATTTTTACGGAGAACAATCCTGTTTCGTCGAGGATCTGCTTTGTCACAGCGGCGCTCTCGGGCCAGTAATGTGTTCCGGGACCGGTGATGACAAGGGTTTTTATCTTTGAACTGTTGCATGATGGCAGAAAAGCCGATAGCAGACCTGCCAGGAAAAGTATGAGTATTTTATTTTTCATATTCCGGTGATTAAATTGTGGGTAATTCCCATGGTTTACGGTATGGCCTGCTCAGAAGACGGCTGGCCCTGGGATTGCCGATTATCTCCTCCTTAACAGGATCCCAGCGTATTGTTTCGCCGGTTGTCATTGCAATTTCACCAAGCAGACCGACAGATATGGCACGATAGGCTGGCTCTATTGGAGCTATATTGGGTTTACCGGTCTTTACGCTGTCGACGAAATTCTGCCAGTGATTTTCACTCACATACAGATGTGTTTCATTTTCACCGATAACCTCCTCAAGGATTTTGGGATCAGAAGCTGTAAGCCTGTTCCCCCTGTCGGTATGTATCCATCCAAGATCGCCATACCATGTAGTTCCCATTCCCATTTTAAGTCTTGAAGAATTTGCGACCCTCATCTCGATACCATTCTCATATTTGCAGAGAAAGTCATATTCGACAGGAGCATTATATATTCCTTCAGGCGGATATACACCTTTTCCTGATATCTCTACCGGTCCTGTATACTCAAGTCCTGCGCCCCAGTTTGCAATGTCGATATGATGACCTGCCCAGTCGGTCATCTGGCCGCCGGAGTAATCGAGAATCCATCTCCAGTTCCAGTGCACAACACCCCGGTAAGGTACTTTCGGAGCGGGCCCGAGCCACATCTCCCAGTTTAGTTCCGGGGGTACATCCATCACCGGTGGCGTTCCTATTCCTCTTCCCCCGTCGGGCAGTCCTACTTCGATATATTTTATTTTACCGGCCCTGCCATTCAGCGCCAGCTCAGCGCCTTTTCTGAAATGTGCCTGTGACCTCTGCCAGCAGCCTGTCTGCCAGATAATATTATTCTTCTTTACTGCGGCAACAATCGTCTGTCCATCTCTTATTGTACGGCATATTGGTTTTTCACCATAGACATTCAGTTTATGGTTCACAGCTTCAGTATATATTATCCCATGCCAGTGATCGGGTAACGCTATCGATACAGCATCAAGCTTTTCCTTTTCAAGAAATTCCCTGTAATCGCCATAGGTACGGCAATCGCTGTTCTTATTGGCTGAATCGACACGTTCCTTTGCTTTCAGCAGCCGTGATGAGTCAACATCACATACTGCCACAAACTGGACTGCATTTTTCAGTGCAAGGAAGTCGTTCATATTCGACATGCCCTGCGACCCTGTTCCAATAGCGCCCATTACCACCCTGTTCGAGGGAGCGATCCTGCCTCCCATACCCAGGGCTGAAGAAGGTATTATGGAAGGGATCACGAATATGCCCGTTGCCGCTGCTGCAGAACGCTTAACGAATGTTCTCCTTGAAGTTTTTGTCGACATAGATTATATTATTTGACCTTTAAATAAGGGTTTAACATTACTTTCAACCGGTGTTCCCGGGACAGGAACATCAAAGATCATATCGACAGGGCCCATTTCTATTTTCGTGGGACCCAGGTCCATATCCGATTTGAAGATCTCATCCCAGGTAACTGCACGTCCTGTATATGCTGCCGTCCTTCCCATGATCGCAGTCAGCGTTGATTCCGCTGTTCGTTCAGCCTCATTGACATAATTGCCGGTCCTGATAGCATAAACAAGATGCATGTGTTCCTGCACATAAGGAGGTATGAGAATTGTCTCCATCTGGTTTCCGTTCTCATCTTTCGGGTATTCAAACTTCCATTTAATATTTCCTTCGAGATCCCAGATTGTGTTCTGGCAGTTTGTATAACCCTCGGTACCCATAATAATCTCGCCGGTGCCGTTGGCGCAGGAGTCTATCTGCCTGCACATGCTGTGAGAGCTTATCCCGTTGCCATAATCGAAATCGACACTGAAAAAGTCATACTGGTCGCCTGTGACCCTTCGTGCCCGGCCCCCATAGCCGATAGCTTTATCAGGATGTTTTCCCATGAACCAGTTAATGACATCGATATTGTGAACATGTGTGTCGAGGATATGATCGCCGCACAGCCAGCAGAAGTTATTCCAGTTGCGGATCATATATTCCATATCGTTCCATCCCGGTTCCCTTTCGCGGTACCACACATGATTCTGGTTCCAGAAGGCTTTTGCCGAGGTTATCCTGCCGATGGCTCCATTCATCACTTCTGTATAAGTTGCTAAATAATCTTCCTGGTGACGCCGCTGTGTTCCCGTGACCACGTTAAGGCCTATCGCCTCAGCTTTTTTTGCCGATGTAATTATCGAACGTATCCCCACAGGGTCAACAGCAGAGGGTTTCTCCATGAAAACATGCTTTTTTGTCACCACTGCTTCGAGGAAATGTTCGGGTCTGAACTGCGGAGGTGTTGCCAGCAGAACAACGTCGACTTCCGGAATAGCCATCAGTTTCTTATAACCGTCAAACCCGGTGAAGCAGTTTTCTTCAGGAATGGGCAGGTTAAACGATGCAAATCGTGTTCTGCAGGCGTCAATTTTATCCTGGAAGACATCAGCCAGGGCAATAATTTCGAGATCAGGGCCCGAGCTTATAAAGTTTATTGCTGCGCCTGTCCCCCTGTCGCCTGTGCCGATGAGCCCTGCCCTCAGCTTCTTACCTTTCGGGGCTCCCCGCAACACGGGAGGCAGCTTAAGTTCTGATGCGTCGATTTTCTTCTTACAGGAAGCCAATAATGCACCGGCGCCTGCAATGCCAATCCCTGCCATTGCAGCCCTGCTGATAAATTTTCTTCTGTCAATATCCTTCATTTTCACTTTTCTTTTTTTATAAACCCACCCCCACCCCCTCCCGGGAGGGGAGCTTTTTATCGTTATATCTATCTTCCGGTAATGCTGTCGATCTCGCAAACCACCCTGAAGCCAACATCGATACAGTCGGAGTACCACCAGATGCTTTTTGGCATCTGCGGATCAGTCACCAGCCATGCTTTTGTTTTGGTGAAGTCACGAGCGGCGCTTCGAACATCCTTTGCATCGCTTTTAAATGAGCCCCCTCTGATAACATGTTCCGGGCCTTTCGATGGTCCGCGGGGATTAATGCCTGTAGAATCAGCCTTGTAAAAATCAGGCGAATAATAATCAGAACAGAATTCAGCCACGTTTCCTGCCATATTTCTCAGTCCGAAAGGATTTGCTTTTACTGCTGAGGGCTCTTCTGTTTTTGAGGGGCTGTTGACATTATAGATCACCATTGAAGATATCAGCGTGGTATCGGGACCGAATATCTTCCTGAAGAAGCCATCGGAAGTCAGTTTTTTTGGATTCCCTTCAAAGAAATATGGTGTTTCTGTTCCGGCGCGGCAGGCATATTCCCATTCTGCTTCTGTCGGCAGCCGGAATTTCTTTCCGGTCACCTGCGACAGCCACTGGCAGTAGACATTTGCGGCATGCCACGACATTGTTATTGCGGGTCGGTCTCCCCTGCCCCAGCCCTGGTCGGGCGCACCCCATGGTGGTGTGGCGCCGCTGATGGCATCCGTTTTCTTATTGCTGACGACTGTTCCTTCTGTTCTTCCCTGTGAACTGGTAGCCCTGAAAAAAGCCATATACTCATCCCATGTCACTTCTGTTTCTGCCATCCAGAATTTTGACAATTTTACCTTCCTGACAGGTCCTTCGTCGGCATCCCTTAGAGGTTCATCGTCAGGACTTCCCATATTGAACTCGCCACCCGGGAGAGCTATCATCCTGAAAGAGACTCGTGTGCCGGGGATCATCTCTGTAAAATCTTCAAACCTGTCGACTTTTGCAGGCGACTCAAAGGGTGGTTCCGTGGAGGTAACAGTTACGCCGAAAGATGAATCGTGTGCATGTGCTGCTGCTGCAGGATCATAGTGTCCGACGTTGAGGTGGCAGTTCAGGCAGCTTATCGGATCCTTGCTGGTGGTGTACAGGAGATGTGCATTCCCGCCATTTACCGAGAGGGTAACAGGGAACAGGTTGCTGTGACATTCAAGACATGAGTTCTCATACACAATTTTCTTTGCATTCTCGAGGAGACCTTTCTTCTCCCAGTCGAATTTCGAGCTATCCTTGAAATAGAAGCCATACAGATCCTTGAGGCCTGTTTTGGCTTTGGCAAACAGGTATCCTTCACCCTCCGGGGGCAGATGACAATCGACACAATTTACTATTACTCCTGAGCTGTTATTATAATGTGTCGACAATTTCCAGCTCTGGTCTGCCATCGGATGTATGTGACATGATACACAGTAATTATTTGTAGATGTGTATTTTATAACCTTCCTGCCCGACCAGAAGAGGCCGATGGTTAATAATATGCCAAGTACAAGAAACCAGATCTTTGTTCTTCGACCGGCATGAGATTTTCCCCGATAAAGATTTAAAGCCATAAAAAGTAAACAGTCAATTAAAACTTGTTAAAGTTAATTGATTGTCTGACTTACCGGTAAGAATGAACCTCTTTTTTAAGACTTTTTAATACTGTTCAGAATCTTTTGGTGTACCCGTGGCAGTAAGGCACTTTGCCATTGTTGAAATAATAATCCTGGTGATATTTTTCAGCTTCATAGAATTCTGAGGCTTTAGTAAGTGCAGTGGCCACTTTATATCCTTTTGATTTTAAAATATTTATATTCTTCTCTGCAATTTTCTTCTGTTCTTCGTTCATATAGAAGATCTCCGACCGGTACTGATCGCCAAGATCGGGACCCTGTCCTCCTACCTGTGTGGGATCATGAATTTCCATAAACAATTTCAGCAAAGTTTCGTATGATGTTTTTGCAGGATCATAGATAACTTTTACAGCTTCGGCATGACCGGTAGTTCCTGTACAGACTTCCTTATAAGATGGATTTTTTACATGTCCGCCGATAAATCCTGATGTTGCCGATATCACTCCCGTTTGTTTCTGGAGAAAATATTCGACGCCCCAGAAGCATCCGCCTCCGAATATTGCTGTTCCATAGCGGCCCTGAGCCAGGCTGGCAGGCACAAAGTCGAGCGAGACCGAATTAACACAGTGACGGGTGTTCTTAGCTGTAAACCGCTCGCCCTCAAACACATGTCCAAGGTGCCCGTTGCATGATGCACATATTATCTCTGTTCTTCTGCCATCACTGTCAGGAACTCTTTTTACGGCTCCCGGGATCTCATCGTCGAAGCTTGGCCAGCCGCAGTCAGATTCAAATTTTGAAGAAGATTCAAAAAGTGCTGCTCCGCATTTTTTGCATACATAAGTGCCTTTTTCCTTATGATTGACAAATTTACCCGTAAAGGGTGTCTCCGTGCTCTTCCTGTTTATGACATCTGATTCGGCTTTTGAAAGATCATTATAGGAAAGCTTCTCCTGGGAATAAGATTCTGTTGTCATCGTTAATAAAATTATGAGTGGCAAATATGTAAATTTTTTGGCTTTCATTTTATTCACATTTTATAATGCATAAACAAATTTACCTTAAAAATGTTGGCAGCTGAAAACTTAAAACAATTTATGAACCTTTTGAGCCGTTTATCTGTTTAACATAAAGATTTCAGAAAAATTTATGATGAAATCGTGTTAGAATATAAATTGCAGTACAGATATTGTTTTTTAAGTGAAAAGGTTATTTTTGTATTTTAATAATTGAATCTGGTATGAAAAAATTTGCTGTTTTACTGATCATCGCTTTTGTAGCTGTTCTGGTTGCCGGTTCTTGTACCAAGCAGGCATGCCCGGCCTACAGCAATGCTGAAAATGATCAGACCGAACAGGTCGGCTGATAAGCTAATCCGGATATGAAAAGACTGCTGTTTATAGCGGTTGTATTGTTGTTTGGTGCAATATCGTTATTTGCACAGGGCGAAATCGATGAACAGCAGAGTGTCTTTTTCCGGAATGAAAGATCCTTTGCCATCCTTCTGAATTCCGACGGCCTCGGCGTCAGCTACCGGGAAGCCAAAAGGAAAGACTATCTCAACAAACGTCTCCTTGAGATAGATGCAGGAACACTTAAACACCCTAAAGAATACCGCATCAGCAATCCCTATACAACCGGGACCGGTACCTTTGTATTCGGAAAGATGAACTCTGTATATTTCCTGAGAGGCGGAATAGGCCGTCAGCATGAGTTCTACAAAAAGGCTGACCTCGGGGGTGTTGCCGTAAGGTACTTCTATTCCGCCGGACCTGTCCTTGCATTCTATAAACCCATATATTATAAGGTAATATACTGGTATACAATAAATGATTACGAATTCAAGGATGAAAAATTCGAGGTCTCGATCCACGATCCTACCGATATATACAGCAAGGCATCATTCTTCAAGGGCCTGGGTGAAACAAAAGTGCTTCCCGGCCTCTACGCAAAAGGAGGTTTTAATTTTGAATACAGCAAGGAAGATAAGGTGATCCATGCAGTGGAAGTAGGTGCACAGATCAATGCCTTTCCAAAGTCGATACCCATCATGGCCAACTCATATAACAAGGCTGTCTATCTGTCGCTGTTCGTCAGCTATCGCTTCGGGGTGATCGTCGATCCTTTACATCCCGAAGAAACAAAGATCTCAAACCTCCTCAGAAGGAACAGGGAGAAATGAGGCTTGATGCTTTGTTTGTTAGCCGGAATTTTCTATTTTTGCCTTTCGATTTATTAACCAACATTATTATACAGGTATGTCAAAGATTAAAGTAGGTATCAATGGTTTTGGCAGGATCGGCCGACTGGCCTTCAGGGCTGCCTTGAAAAGGAACGATATGGAGATTGTCGGTATAAACGACCTCCTCGAAGTGAATTATATAGCTTATATGCTTAAGTACGACACCATGCATGGCAGGTTCGATGGTACGATCGAAGTGAAAGATGGTAAACTCATCGTAAACGGTCAGAATATACGGGTCACTGCAGAAAAAGATCCTGCAAACCTTAAATGGAATGAAGTGGGCGCTGAATATGTACTTGAGTGTACAGGTTTCTTCCTTACAAAAGAAGCTGCTGCAGGACATATCAAAGCAGGTGCGAAATATGTCGTCATGTCAGGTCCTTCAAAAGACGACACCCCAATGTTCGTTATGGGTGTTAACCACAAGACCTTCAAAGCCGACATGCAGTATGTATCGAATGCATCATGCACAACAAACTGCCTTGCCCCTGTTGCCAAGGTCCTCAATGACAACTTCGGCATCGCAGAAGGTCTTATGACAACAGTCCACTCTACAACTGCAACACAGAAGACCGTCGATGGCCCTTCAAACAAGGACTGGAGAGGCGGACGCGCTGCATCAGGGAATATCATCCCTTCATCGACAGGAGCAGCAAAAGCGGTTACAAAAGTTATTCCTGCCCTGAAAGGCAAACTCACCGGAATGGCATTCAGGGTGCCTACTCTCAATGTCTCATGTGTCGACCTCACCTGCAGACTCGAGAAAGCAGCTCCTTATGAGGAAATCAAGAAAGCAATGAAGGCTGCTTCAGAGGGTGATCTGAAAGGTATCCTTGGATATACAGAAGAAGAAGTTGTTTCGAGCGACTTCAACGGCGATCCACGTACATCAATTTTCGATGCCAAGGCAGGTATCTCCCTTAACGATAATTTTGTTAAGATAGTTGCCTGGTACGATAATGAGTGGGGCTATTCATGCAAGCTCCTCGACCTGGTGGCACACATGAACACAGTTAAATAAGGAATCACTACCAATAAAAAACAGGGGACCCTTTGAGTCCCCTGTTCTTTTTAATATACCTTTATATTATACTATCATTTCTATCTGAAGGGGTATGCCTGCTGTATCGCGGTAATGTTCGCCAAGCTCCAGCATTGCCTCATCATCTTCCTCATAAAGCCATTTCAGCTTTACTGCATTGCCTGAACGGCCGAATCCTGTCAGTCTCTTGAGAATTTCGTACAGATACTTTGACGATCCGCTGTTTATATACTCAAGCTGGATGGTCACATTAAGTTCCTTTTTCTTTTCAAAATGGAGTGTTATCCAGTCATCCAGACGCTTAAATATCAGTTCCGGATTTTCAGGTATCGATCGTCCTGTAAGCTGAAGATTGTTGGTGTCGGGGAAATAGATGATCCCCGGGCAGTTCTTCAGTTCTTCCTGAATTACATGTTTTTCCATAGTGCTGATTTTTATTCGTATCTCAGTGCTTCAATAGGATCAATATTTGCTGCCTTCAGTGCCGGGGCATAACCCGACACTATGCCGACGATAAAACACACGATGACTCCCATTATTACCCAAACCCATGGTATAATAAAACTCGATTTCAGCATTGCCGAAACAATATTTCCAATCCCGATGCCGAGAATAATACCAAAGATGCCTCCCATCTGGCCGATCAGTATGGATTCAAAAAGAAACTGGTTCTGAATTGTCCGTGGTTTTGCGCCTATGGCTTTTCTTACACCTATCTCGCGGGTACGCTCACTGACTGAAACAAGCATGATGTTCATGAGCCCTACTGCAGCGCCAAAAAGTGTTACTATGCCGATCAGGGTGGCTGCCAGTGTTACATATTTTATGTTTTTAAGGAGAAGTGCTACAAGGTTGTCGCTTCGTGTTACGTTGAAGTCAGATTCATCCCTGGGATCGAGGTTGCGGATGACCCTGAAAACAGACTCCGCTTCACCGGTAAGAAGATCGAGGTTGATCGACTTAAAAGGCATTACTGTAATATTGAAATTCATATTGGGCCGCGAGTAATACTGCCTGGCAGTGGTTACCGGTATAAAACAAACCCTGTCTCCGCTCATCTGGCTGGCGCCTTTGTTCTTAAGAACCCCGGCAACCATGAATTTAAGACCTGCTACCGAAATCTCCCTTCCCACAGGATCAATACCTGTCGGAAACAGATCACCTGCAACCTCAGCCCCTAGAAGTGCAAGCCTCCTCCCCAGCTGTATCTCATCAGCAGAAAAATTCCTCCCGGTATTTATTTCATAACCACTGACAGCAAGGTAATTCTCATCAATGCCTGTGAGCTCAATATTCGGATTTGTCTCCTCATTTCCATTCTTGAGCGTTGCCATCCCTGAAGCGCTGAATGAAACGGATACCCATGCCGGTTCATCAAATTTCTTCTTGAACTCCGATGCTTCTTTATACGAAATACGTGAATAATTCTTTGCCCTGTACCTGTTATTGCCAACCTGAATGTTCATTCCTCTCGATGTTATGGAAAAGGAATTGGCTCCCATCATGGTAAACTGGCTGGTAAGCGACGATTTTATTGCATCAATGGAAGTAAGTATCCCTACCAGAGCCATTATGCCAAAGGCAATTATACAGATAGTCAGAACGGCTCTTACACGATTCGACATAATGGCCCGTATCGCAATTCGCAGATTCTCCTTAAAAAGACTCGTTTTAAAATGTCTGGTATTTAGTGTCGGCATCTTCAGTACAATATCAAATAATAAAAGTACTACTTTTTCTATTTGTCAGAACATCAATATCAATAATTGTTGTACAAAAGAAATTGCCTGCCGGCACCTTCCAGACTTCCCGCAATTTACTTATTCTATCCTGTGACTGACTGATATACCATTATATTATATAAAAATTGATCTTATGATACAAAATAATTAAGTTTTTAGTTGCTTAACTAATTATTTCGTTATATATTTGCTTATATGTTGAACAACCCCTCTGAAAGTAGAGATAAATAAACAGTAAGAAAGGAATAAGACATGAGAGAACTAACCCGTGCCGAAGAACAGGTAATGCAGGTCCTGTGGAAAATAAAAAAAGGATTTGTCAAGGACATCCTTGAACATTTCGACGATCCGAAACCTGCATACAATACCGTAAGCACTATTGTCAGGATACTCCAGGACAAAGGTTTTGTCGATCACAAGGCCTATGGAAGGACACATGAGTATTTTCCTGTGATCACAAAAGATGCCTATTCCCAGACCCACCTGAAGACTTTTGTAAATGACTATTTCTCAAATTCATTCGGAAAGATGGTCAGCTTCTTCGCTCGCGAAAACAGGATCTCCGTAAGGGAAATGGAGGAGATCATGAAAATTATGGAAAATGAAATGAAAAAGCAAAAATCTGACCGATGAATACATTATTATTATATATGCTGAAGGCTGCTGTCTGCATAGCAATGCTCTACATGATATATAACTTATTGCTGAGCCGCGATACAATGTATGGACGCAACAGGATATTCATCCTCCTTTCCATCATTCTTTCTCTGGTTCTTCCATTAATTTCTATCGAAACCCGCGTGCCCAACGATCTCCAGGTTTTCGGAAGGGAGATGCCGGGAATAACTGTCGACGGCAGCGGAACTACGAAAGAACCCGGATCGAACTGGCTGCCATTAAGCTGGATACAGATTGTGCTGGTGATATATTCTGCCGGTGTCGTATTGGCAGGAATCAGGCTGCTGATCGAGATCGTCAGCCTTCTCTATCTCATGCTGGTTAAGGGAAGCGACAAAAAGAAGATCGTACAGCTCACAAATTCAAAAACTTCCGGATTCTCAGCTTTCGGTCATATTTTCATTGACAGCAGCCTGGAACCCGACGAAGCCGAAGAGATCATCAGGCACGAGCAGAAACATCTCAACCAGCTGCATTTTATTGATATTCTGCTTATCGAAGGGCTTAAGGTGATCCAGTGGTTCAATCCTTTCATTTACCTTTTCGACAGATCGCTTCGGGCTGTTCACGAATACCAGGCCGACGAAGAGTGCCTGAGCTCGGGGATACCTGTGCACAGTTACCAGGGACTGGTGATGAACCAGGTTTTCAGATCGAGAATTTTTAATGCTTCAAGCAGTTTTTCCAATCCAACCTTACTTAAAAAACGAATGATCATGATGACAAAAAGACGTTCCAGGGCACTGTCCAACCTGAAGATCCTTCTGGTTGTGCCGGTGCTTGCCGTACTCCTGGTTTTCTTTTCTACCTGTACAGAAAAGATAACCTATAATGATACGGTGATTGAAGAAGTAACTCCGCCCTCGACCGCCCCGGTCACGAAGAGCGGCGAACCAGAACCCTTTGTGGTTGTTGAAGAGATGCCAATGTTCCCCGGTGGCGACAGCGCCCTGCTGGCCTTTATCGGTACAAACACAAAATATCCTGAAACTGCAAAGGCAAAAGGTATCCAGGGAAGAGTTATCGTCAGGTTTTGCGTGACTGAAAAAGGGGGAATAGACCTTATCTCTGTCCTCAAAGGTGTTGATCCCGACCTCGACAATGAAGCTAAACGTGTTGTTTCCATGCTGCCGCAGTTCAAACCGGGCCGGCAGGGAGGAAAAGAAGTTCCGGTATGGTACATGGTTCCGATAACCTTTTCACTTTCAGGTGCAAAAGGTGATCTGATGGATCCGCCGCCGCCACCACCGCCGCCACCATCTGGTGAGAAAGCCTTAGTTATCGAAATGGGCGGCAATGAAAACGGTGAAAAAGTTACGGCTAATCCCGTTGTGGTTGAGGGAGAAACTTCAGGCGGGAGTGAACCGTTTGTAATGGTCGAAGAGATGCCGGTATTCCCGGGCGGCGACACAGAAATGTTAACTTTCATAGCCCAAAACGTGAAATATCCTCCCGATGCTAAGGAGAAAAATATCTCCGGGCGGGTAATTGCACGATTCTGTGTTACTGAAAAGGGTTTCGTGGAACGGGCAACAATAATAAAAAGCGTATACCCTTCCATCGATGCCGAAGCGCTGAGAGTGATCCGGATGCTGCCACAGTTCCAGCCGGGAAGGCAGGGAGGAAAACCCGTTGCAGTTTGGTACATGGTCCCTGTAACATTTTCATTAAAATGAGTAACTTTGGGTAAACCAACAGCTGCTCAACAATGACACGGGGATCTATTAATTCAGCAGAAACAATTATGAAATGGCTGGCTACCGCAGCGGTGGCAGCCATTTTATTTTACATATTACCTTCATGCCAGGGAGGAACAAACAGCGAAAAAAATGTCACCGGTCTGGTAACGGCAGGTACCGCAGACAAGGACAGCCTGATCGTCATGGGAGAAGTTCCTCCAGCAGATGCACCAGCTCCTCCTCCGCCACCGGCACCACTGCCATACAACGTGAACAATGGTGATACTGTGTGGTTCAGGGCAGACCAGGAACCTGTGTTCCCGGGAGGCGCCAGTGCCATGAACAGTTATATAGCCACCCACATTGTATATCCCAAAAGCGCGATCAGGAAAAAACTCCAGGGGAGAATGGTAATCGGATTCATACTGACAGCTGAATGCGAAATAACCGATGCAAAGATAATTACAGGTTGCGATGCTCATTGTGAACAGGAAGCCCTCAGAGTGATCAATTCACTTCCCCGTTTTGAGAAACCGGCTTATGTGAATGGACGTCCGGTGGCATATCATTACACAATACCCATTCATTTCACACTGAAGTAGGAGCCCTTCTTTCAGGAAACATCTGAGCCGGCCGGATTATTTGGCCGGTTTTTTTATTCCACGGTTCTATTTCACTATTTTTGCATCATATTTTCTTTTTTATGGATCTTGCTGCCCGGATAAAAACATTTGCAGAGCTTGGCTCTGTCCTTCGTGATTCACTTGAAGGTAAGCCGGGCATTTACTGCTCCGGGCTAAAACAACTGATTGATACACAACATCTGAAGAATCCCTGGTTTACTCCGGGTAACGTGAAAATGGCCGTCGGGGCTATTTCAGAAATGCTGACTCAGGGGAATCTTCTGAAATGGACAGACGCTTATCCTGACCTGAAAAAAAATAATGATCCTTTCAATACCGCCGTTATCATGGCCGGCAACATACCACTGGTGGGTTTTCACGACTTTATGACTGTGCTGATCACAGGCAACAGGGTGATAGCACGCACAAGCTCTAAAGATAACGACCTGATAAGGTTCATCAGCCAGATTCTCATAGATATCGATAGCCGGTTCAGCGAAAGAATCGTGTTTGCCGGGGAGAAAATCTCCGGCTTTGATACTGTAATTGCCACCGGCAGCGATAATACCTCACGCTACTTCGAACAATATTTCGGCAAATACCCCAATATCATAAGAAAGAACCGTAACAGTATCGCAATTCTCGACGGGACAGAGACTGATGAACAGCTTAAAGGGCTTGGCAGAGATGTCTTCTCCTATTTCGGGCTGGGCTGCAGGAATGTATCCAAGCTCTATATTCCCGAAGGTTATGATCTGAACCGGCTGGCAACAGACTGGAATGAGTTTGCCGGTATTATTAACCACCAGAAATATGCAAATAACTATGATTACAACAAAGCTGTCTTTATGGTGAACAGGCAGAAATTCTTTGACACCGGTTTTGTGATCCTGAGGGAAGAGAGACAACTTCCGTCGCCTGTAGCTGTCCTGAATTATGAGTATTACACCTCAGTTTCCGATGTGGAAAGAACCGCCGGTGCGCTTAAAGACAAGATACAGTGTATTACCGGTAAAAATCATATACCTTTCGGAACTGCTCAATTGCCTGCTCTGTGGGATTATGCTGACGGGGCAGACACCGTACTATTTCTTCTAAAAAAAAATATCACAGGAATATTGTAAAGTAAAAAATATTATATTGGTGCCTTCGAAGCTAAATAAGTTATGGTTTACAAATTTGTAGTGTTATCTGATGAGGATGAGTCGTTTGTGAGAGAATTTGAATTCCTTGACTCGCATACTTTGATAGATTTTCATAATATGATCCAGGATGAACTTGAATTTGACAAGTCTCAGATGGCATCATTTTACCTGGCAACAGATAACTGGGAAAAAGAAGAGGAGTTTACCCTTTTCGACATGGGCACAGGCTCCTCAACCATGGAGAACGCAGTTCTTGAAGACATAATCTTCCGTAAAAACCAGAAGCTGCTTTATGTTTTTGATTTCTTCAACGACAGGGCTCTTTTTGTTGAATATACCGGTGAAGCCAAAGAACTCAGCGGACATGATTATCCCTCATGCACTAATTCTAAAGGGATACCTCCGAAACAGGTCATCTTCGGCAGCAGCTCCAGGAAAATGTATAATAATATTGTAGTCTCCGACGACGAGGAAGATGAAGATGAACCCGAAGTTGATGATCTTTTCCTTAATGAAGATGATGAAGAAACTCTCGGAGGCCTCGAAGGTGATGAAGCTCCAAACGACGACGAAGAATAATTGTCGCGGGAATAATTCCCAATGAAAAATATTCTGATAGTTCTTCTCGGGCCGACAGGCGTCGGGAAGAGTGATCTTTCCGTTGAACTTGCAAGGCATTTCGCCTGTGAGATTATCTCTGCCGATTCACGCCAGTTCTACCGCGAGATGCAGATTGGCACTGCAGTCCCCACCGATGAACAGCTGCAACTCGTCAGGCATCACTTTATCAGGTTCATTTCAGTAAAAGATTATTACAGCTCAAGCCTGTACGAAAGAGATGTACTCAACCTGTTGCCGGCGCTCTTCGGTAAAAACAGGTTCGTGATACTGACCGGAGGCTCAGGAATGTATATCGACGCCGTGTGCCAGGGAATTGACGACATTCCTGATACCGACCCGGAGATACGTCAGCGGTATTCAACTCTTTACGAGGAGGAAGGCATCGAAGGGCTGAGGATTGCTCTTAAGCGCCTCGATCCCGGTCATTATGAAAAAGTCGACCTGAAAAATCCTAAAAGGATCATCAGGGCATTGGAGGTGTGTGAAACTACCGGAAAGCCCTATTCAACCTTTCTTAAAAAGGAAAAACGTGAAAGGAATTTCGAAATATTGAAAACCGGACTTCTGAGGCCGCGCCAGGAACTTTATGAAAGAATAAACCACAGGACCGACACAATGATAGCTGATGGCCTTGAAGAGGAAGCCAGGGATCTCTTCAGCCTGAGGCACCTGAACGCCCTGAATAGTGTAGGGTATAAAGAGTTCTTCGAATATTTTGATGGAAAAATCTCAAGGGATAAGGCTGTGGAACTTATCAAAAGAAACACCCGGCGTTATGCCAAACGGCAGATGACATGGTGGGCAAAGGATAAAGATATAAAATGGTTCGAGCCCGGTAATAGCCAGGCATTTATCGGATATATTGAACGCTTTGCCATGACGTAGAAGCCGTGCTTCCGCTGCTCGGGACTGCGTCACACTTTTCCTGGAGGTCTTGCAGTCTTGCGGTCTTGCGGTCAGGAAAGTTATTCCGCCTGTTTCAGCTTCTTAATTGTCGCGACCGGGTCTTTGGAATTAAAGACAGTATTTCCGGCAACAAGAACATCGACACCTGTCTCGACGAGTTTTCCGGCATTTTCGGTGTCTACGCCTCCATCGACTTCGATCATTACCTTATAGCCTCCGCTGTCAATCATTTTTTTCAGCTCAGCGATCTTGCTGTAGCTTTCCATAATGAACGATTGTCCGCCAAAGCCTGGATTCACAGTCATTATCAGGACCATATCGATATAGGGCAGGATATTCTTCAGCAGGGCAACGGGGGTATGCGGATTCACAGCAACACCAGCTTTCATTCCCAGACGTCGTATTTCTGATACTGTCCGGTTAAGGTGTGTGCAAGCTTCATACTGTACTGTGAGGATATCTGCTCCAGTCTCTTTCCACCGGGCAAGATACCTGTCGGGGTCCATAATCATCAGGTGGACGTCGAGAGGCTTTTTAGCTGTTCTCTTAACTGCTGCCACCACCGGAAATCCAATAGATATATTCGGAACAAAAATCCCATCCATTATGTCGCAGTGTATCCAGTCAGCAAGGCTGTTATTTATAATTTCCACATCCTTTGCCAGGTTGCCGAAGTCGGCAGAAAGGAGTGACGGAGAAACAAGGTGGTCCATTTCACAGAGTTTTGAACAAAGATAGAAACAATACTTTAACCGAGGTAGGATTTCAGAATTTTGCAGCGTGTCGTAAACTGGATCCTCTTTAGTGCTTTTTCCTTTATCTGGCGAACACGTTCACGTGTCAGGCAGAGCTCCTCTCCTATCTCTTCGAGTGTAAAAGGATGTTTCATCCCGAGTCCGAAATATAGTTTCAGCACCTTTGCCTCGCGCTGTGAGAGGGTGCTCAGGGCTCTCTCAATCTCATAGGCCAGTGATTCGTTTATCAGGTTCTTATCAGGGCTCGGAGTGTCGTTGCTCTGAAGCACATCGTACATTGTATTATCTTCCTCGGAGCTCAGCGGGGCATCCATGCTTATTGTCCGTCCGTTGGTTTTCAGTGACTCCTTCACATCTTCGGGAATCATCTCGAGAAGGTCGGCGATCTCCTGTGATGATGGTTCACGTTCATACTCCTGCTCAAGTTTTGAGAATGCCCTGTTGATCCGGTTTATCGATCCGATCTTATTAACCGGCAGCCTCACAATACGCGCTTGCTCTGCCAGGGCCTGGAGTATCGCCTGGCGGATCCACCACACGGCGTATGAAATGAACTTGAAACCGCGTGTTTCGTCAAAGCGCTGGGCTGCTTTCATCAACCCGAGGTTTCCTTCATTTATAAGGTCAGGAAGGCTCATACCCTGGTTCTGGTATTGTTTTGCCACTGAGACAACAAACCTGAGGTTTGCTTTTACGAGCTTTCGTAATGCGTCATCGTCGCCCAGCCTTATCTTGCGTGCGAGCATGACCTCATCTTCAGGTGAGATCAGATCGACACGCCCGATCTCCTGAAGATATTTATCGAGAGACGGGGTATCACGGTTAGTAACCTGTTTTGTAATCTTTAACTGACGCATTAACAGGCAGATAATGAAGATTCTTATATTTTTCCCTGACTATCAACACAATTTTAATAAAAAAACAGGCTCTTCCGACGGTTACTATTGTTTTTTTTTGTGTTTTTACAGATTTATTACTAAATTGCTTTGTTATTTTCATTCTGAAAATCAAATTCTTAATCGGATTTGACATAGCACCGGTACATTTTAATAACTTTTAACAGGTATTATTTAATTGATTTTATTTATTATTGCACCGGTTTTCAGGATGTGTGAAATATAAGTTGCATTATCCGCGGGTTCATCGCCAAATCTTGAGTCCCGTTTCAAAACAAAAAATCATAAGATCTCTTAAAATTCTATTCATCATTAAATTATGTACGACATTCTTGAGTTAAGCAGAATGCTGCTTCCCGAGTTAAGGGAAATAGCAAAGGAGCTGAATATTAAAAAGGCCGAAACACTGAAGAAACAGGACCTGGTTTACAAAATTCTCGACCAGCAGGCTATTGATGCCACAGAGGAAAAAAAAGAACAAAGAAAGGAAACTGATACTATCCGCTCTATGAACAACAAGTACAACCAGGACCAGGAACATGGGCAGCGACGTGGAAAAAGGCCAAGGACATTAAAACCGGTAATTAACAGGCCGCCGGAATCCGTAATATCTGTGTCGCCCGGCGATCTTACACGTAACCAGCCACAGGAAGAACAGGCTGAAACCAACAGTGTACAGGAGAAACCTGAAGATAAAAATGATCTCTTCAAAATCGCAGAACCTTCTGCCGACAGCCACAAGACTCCGTTCTGGCTTGCAGAGCCAAAAGTAAAGGAGACTCCTTCCCAGGATGAACCTCATGAAAATGAGCCGGAGGAAATGATCATGCCGGAAACGTCTGCCGGCACCACACCCGAAGCACCAGCCATCGAACCTGCCGAACAGCCCGAAATACCGGAAGAGATCTTCATGGCAGCACCTGCAGGACAGGCCGACCTTCCTGAAATGAGTATCCCCGAACCTGTCATCCACGACGAACCGCTGCCTGCAGCGCCGGTAATCAGCCAGGTACAGCCTGAAACACCGGCCAGGGAGGAGAAAAAAGAAAAACCATACGACTTCGAAGGTATAATATATAATACGGGAGTGCTCGAGATAATGCCCGACGGTTATGGATTCCTGCGGTCGGCAGATTATAATTACCTCAACTCACCCGACGATATATATGTATCACAGTCACAGATAAAACTGTTTGGTCTCAAAACCGGCGATACAATAAAAGGAACAATCCGTCCTCCCAAAGAGGGTGAAAAGTATTTCCCGCTTATTAAAGTGGATGAGATAAACGGAAGAAGTCCCGATTTTATCCGCGACAGGGTTCCGTTCGACTTCCTGACACCATTGTTCCCCAACGAGAAATTCACCTTATGCCAGCCCGGCGAAGGATCTCTCTCGGTGAGAGTGATCGATATGTTCACTCCCCTTGGCAAAGGACAGAGAGGCCTGATAGTTGCACAACCCAAGACCGGTAAGACAATCCTCCTTCAGGAGATAGCGAATGCAATTGCAAAATATCATCCTGAGGTTTACCTGATGATCCTTCTTATCGATGAAAGACCTGAAGAGGTTACCGACATGGCAAGGAACGTGAAGGCTGAAGTTATTGCCTCAACCTTCGACGAACCTGCAGAACGACATTGCCGCGTGGCAAATATTGTTCTGGAGAAAGCAAAAAGACTGGTGGAATGCGGACATGATGTTGTAATCCTTCTCGATTCCATTACAAGGCTTGCAAGAGCATTCAACACCACGGCTCCGGCATCGGGTAAGGTTCTGTCCGGGGGTGTCGACTCCAATGCACTCCACAAACCAAAAAGATTTTTTGGTGCAGCACGAAATATCGAAAACGGAGGCTCACTGACTATCCTTGCTACCGCACTCACAGATACCGGTTCGAAGATGGACGATGTGATCTTCGAGGAATTCAAGGGTACCGGTAACATGGAGCTTCAGCTCGACCGTAAACTCTCGAACAGGAGAATATTCCCGTCAATTGATATACCTGCCTCGAGTACACGACGCGAAGACCTTCTTCTTAATAAGAGCATCATGCAGAAGATATGGGTACTCAGAAATTATCTTGCCGATATGAATGCACTGGAAGCAATGGAATTCCTCCGCGACAGGCTCCTTCAGTCTAAGTCGAATGAAGAGTTCCTGGTCTCAATGAATGGTTCATAACCGATGTTTTTGTAAATTTGCAAACTGTTATTTTATTCACAATATAAATCACACATCAATGGCTACAAAAAAATTCATAACATGCGACGGCAACCAGGCCGCGTCGCACATTGCATATATGTTCAGCGAAGTGGCTGCCATATATCCTATCACACCTTCTTCAACTATGGCAGAATATGTCGACGAATGGTCTGCCAACGGACTTAAGAACATGTTCGGCGAGACAGTTAAGGTCGTCGAGATGCAGTCCGAAGGGGGAGCTGCCGGCGCCCTTCATGGTGCACTTCAGACAGGCGCCCTCAGCACAACATTTACTGCCTCACAGGGGCTGCTCCTGATGATCCCGAATATGTACAAGATTGCTGCTGAGCTTCTTCCGGGAGTCTTCCACGTCAGTGCCCGTACAGTGGCTGCACATGCTCTTTCTATATTCGGCGACCATAGCGACATCTATGCTACCAGGCAGACAGGCTTTGCACTTCTGGCCAGCGGAAGCGTCCAGGAAATTATGGACCTGGCAGGTGTTGCCCATCTTACAGCAATAAAATCCAGGGTCCCCTTCCTCCATTTCTTCGACGGATTCCGTTCATCAGCAGAAGTACAGAAAATTGAGGTCATCGACATGGAAGATATCAGGAAACTCGTCGACTGGGATGCAGTGATGAGATTCCGCCATAATGCACTTAATCCGGAACACCCTGTAACAAGAGGTACCGCACAGAATCCCGACATATTCTTCCAGGCCAAGGAAGCTGTGAATAAATTCTATGAACCGATACCCGATATGGTAAACTCATATATGGCTGAAATATCGAAGATCACCGGCAGGGAATACAAGCCTTTCACATATTATGGCGCCCCCGATGCCGAAAATATTATCATTGCCATGGGTTCCATTACCGAAACAACTAAGGAAGTTATAGATTTTCTGAGGGCTAAAGGCGAGAAGATAGGGCTTATAAGCGTTCATCTTTACCGCCCCTTCTCTTCGAAATATTTCTTCAACGTGTTCCCCTCATCGGTAAAAAGAATCACCGTCCTCGACAGAACAAAAGAACCCGGAGCATTGGGAGAACCTCTCTACCTCGATATTAAAGAAATGTTCTACGACAGGGCAAACAAGCCCCTTATCGTTGGCGGCCGTTACGGACTGAGCTCAAAGGATACCACACCCTCACAGGTGCTTTCAGTATTCGAGAATATGAAACTCAAGGAACCGAAAAACCAGTTCACCGTCGGAATAGTCGACGATGTAACACATCTGTCACTGCCCCTGCTTCCGGAAATTAATGTAGCCCTTCCGGGTACTTATTCGGCAAAATTCTATGGCCTCGGGTCTGACGGAACTGTCGGCGCAAATAAAAACTCTATTAAGATCATCGGTGAAACAACAGATAAATATTGCCAGGCATATTTTGCATACGACTCAAAAAAATCAGGCGGTATAACCACATCACATCTTCGTTTCGGCGACAAACCCATCCGCTCGCCCTACCTTGTGAATTCACCCGATTTCGTTGCCTGCCATGTCCCCTCATATCTCGACAAATATGATATGCTCAAGGGTCTTAAGCAGGGAGGAACCTTCCTTCTGAACTCAATCTGGGATACGGAAGAAACTAAGAAACGTCTTCCCGTTCACATGAAAAAATACCTGGCTGATCACAAGATCAACTTCTATATGATCAATGCAACGGCAATCGCTGAAGAGATAGGCCTCGGCACCAGGACAAATACAATAATGCAGGCTGCCTTCTTCAAGCTGGCTAATGTTATTCCTTATGAACAGGCTGAAAAGGAAATGAAAAAAGCCATTTATAAGACCTATGGCCGGAAAGGCGAAGAGGTTGTCAATATGAACTACGCAGCCATCGACAGAGGTTCACAGGTTACAAAGGTTGAGGTTCCGGCAGAATGGGCAGGCTTAAAAGTTGAAAAGATCAAGGATACCAGGAATGTTCCTGAGTTTATCAGTGAAGTTATGGAACCCATCAACGCAATGAAGGGTGACGATCTTCCTGTGAGCGCTTTTGCAGGAAGGGAAGATGGTACTTTCCCTGCAGGTACTTCAGCATACGAGAAACGCGGTATAGCTGTTAATGTTCCTGAATGGCAGCCTAAAGAGTGTATCCAGTGCAACCAGTGCTCTTATGTTTGTCCTCATGCAGCTATTCGTCCTTTCCTCCTGACGGAAGAAGAGGTTAAGAATGCACCTGAGGGAACAGAGACAATCCAGGGTATCCCCGGAAACCTGAAACAGTACAGATTCAAGATACAGGTAAGCGTCCTCGACTGCACAGGCTGCAGCAACTGCGCCGACGTATGTCCTTCAAAGAACAAAGCGCTAATCATGAAACCTCTTGAAACACAGCAGTCCGAGATCGAAAGATGGACATACATGCACGAGAAAGTGGGTTATAAGGATTTCGTGGTAGATAAATTCGTGAATGTCAAGAACAGCCAGTTCTCACAGCCATTGTTTGAATTCTCAGGCGCCTGTGCAGGATGCGGTGAAACACCTTATATCAAGGCCATCACACAGCTCTTCGGCGACAGGATGATCGTCTCGAATGCAACAGGCTGCTCATCGATCTATGGAGGCTCTGCACCATCGACACCATATACCGCCAACAAAAAAGGACATGGCGTCGCCTGGGCAAACTCACTCTTCGAGGACAACGCTGAATACGGACTGGGCCTTTCACTCGGATCGAATAAGATGAGGGAAAGAATTGCACTCAGAATGAAAGAGAACGGCAACAGTGTCAAGCCGGAAACAAAAGCCGCTTTCGACGAGTGGCTCGCAGCAATGCACAATGCTGAAGGATCAAGGAGCGCTTCAGAAAAAGTAATCGAGGCATGCGGTAAAGACAAGAACGCCATTACCAGCGAGATACTTAGCCTGAAACAGTACCTGGTGAAGAAATCGCACTGGATCTTCGGCGGCGACGGCTGGGCCTATGATATAGGTTACGGAGGTCTCGACCATGTTCTTGCAACAGGTGAAGATGTTAACATACTGGTACTCGACACAGAGGTGTACTCCAATACCGGAGGACAGGCCTCAAAATCGACACCTGCCGGTGCTGTTGCAAAATTTGCAGCCTCTGGTAAAAAGATCCGCAAGAAAGACCTCGGCCAGATGGCAATGAGCTATGGCTATGTATATGTGGCCCAGGTAGCAATGGGATCGAGCAATGCACAGTACCTGAAAGCAATAAAGGAAGCTGAAGCATTCCCCGGACCATCGCTTATCATCGCTTATGCCCCTTGTATCAACCATGGCCTGAGAGAAGGTATGGGCAAGACACAGGCACAGGAGAAGGCAGCTGTTGAAAGCGGATACTGGCATCTTTACAGGTACAACCCGCTGCTCGAAGCAGAAGGCAAGAATCCATTCACCCTCGATTCTAAAGAACCTGACTGGAGCAAATTCCAGGGATTCCTGGCCTCAGAGGTACGTTATACATCACTCAAAAAATCATTCCCCGGTGAAGCCGATATTCTTTTCAAGGCTGCCGAGGAAAATGCAAAATGGAGATATAACGCATACAAGAGGCTGGCCGCAATGGAGTATTCTGCAACAACAGAACAACCTGCCAGCTGACATACCATTAATAATTAATAAAGAAGCCATCTGAAAAGGTGGCTTTTTTTTGTATTTTTGCACCGTTAAAACCATGGGCAGAATAATAGGCATTGATTATGGCAGGAAACGCGTAGGACTGGCTGTCACCGATCCACTCAGAATATTCGCTTCACCGCTTATCACTGTTAACGTCCAGGAATTTGACAGCTATATTGAAGAATATCTCGAATCAGAACAGATCGATGAATTTGTTGTCGGATATCCTGTCGGGATGAACAATCAACCAAGTGAATCTGTTAAATATATCGATCCTTTCATCAGGAGACTGAAAAAGAAATTTCCGGGAATGCCGGTTCATCTCGTCGATGAAAGGTTTACAACAAAAATGGCCCTGAGGACAATGATTGACGGAGGCGTCAGGAAAAAGGAACGACAGAATAAAATGATTGCTGATATGATCAGCGCCTCGATCATCCTTCAGTCATTCCTCGACGGAAAAGCCAATCAAAAAAAATGATTTAAGATGACATACCCTATTGTAGTGTACGGACATGCAATTTTAAGAAAAGTAGCTGTTGATATCAAACCGGATCATCCTGGTCTTCAACAGCTTATAAGCGACATGTTCGAAACCATGTATAAATCAGAAGGCATGGGCCTGGCAGCACCTCAGATAGGAAAATCAATCAGGATATTTGTGATTGACGGAACTCCCATCGCCGACGAAGAACCTGAACTGACAGGCTTCAGGAAAGTATTCATCAATGCCAGGATAACAGAGAGAAGCGGCGATATGATGCTAATGTCAGAAGGATGCCTGAGTATCCCTCATCTCAGGGAAGAGGTAAACCGCGAAGGACACATAAGGATCACATACTACGACGAAAACATGGAGTTCCATGATGAAGTATATGAAGGCTACAGGGCACGTATAATACAACATGAATACGACCATCTCGACGGAATAATGTTTACCGACAGGGTCAATCCACTCCGCAAAAAACTTCTTAAAGGAAAACTGCTTGCCATCAGCAAGGGCAGGTTCGAAGCCGACTACAAAACTATCCTCCCCGGACAAAGGGTGAAAGGTGACTAGAGTACTTAGAGTTAGAATGGTTTAACTTTAAGTACTTTAGGC
>JAKLFN010000499.1 GCA_022711195.1 Bacteroidota bacterium | reverse complement strand
ATGGTTTCTGGATAACAAATTATATTACAATAACAAGTGAATTGTTCGGGAAAAATGCCACTTCAACTGTAGTAGGAATGGCCGGTTCCGCAGGCGCTGTTGCAGGATTGATAATAAATCCGCTGATCGGGGTAATTGTACAGAACTATTCATATTTACCCCTCTGGATAGCTTCCGGCGTTCTGTATCCGCTGGCATTTATTTTATTGATCACATTCATAAAAAACATCCGGCCGGTTTTGAATTAATACGTATTTTAATACGTATTTTAATACGTATTAAAATACGTAGGTAATACAGGCAGGTTATTATTAATATTGATCATTTAACGGTAAATTACTTAATGACATGGAAATATTCAGAGGGAAAGTCTTCATCGCAGCCTGTATGTTATCAGCACTGTCTTTTGCAGTTGCACATGGACAGGCAAGCGGAATCAACGGACCGTTAAGAGTCAGTGACCGGAATCCACGCTATTTTACAGATGATTCCGGAAGGGCAGTTTATCTTACCGGTTCTCACACATGGAACAATCTTGTGGATATGGTAGCTTCTTCTGA
>JAKLFN010000498.1 GCA_022711195.1 Bacteroidota bacterium | reverse complement strand
AGTAT
Source organism: Bacteroidota bacterium (assembly GCA_022711195.1). The sequence goes on along the minus strand of JAKLFN010000498.1, from coordinate 556 downwards.
TATACCTTTATCTTTAATAGTTATAATATTGATTACATTATTTCACTAAAAGAACAATAAGGGCATCCTGGTACCGGTAAGGACAAAAAATGACTTATGACAGTTATAAAGGAGGTACTACATCAAAACCTGATGATGGGAATCTACCTGTGCTAATTCCTTCTTTTGGAGTTAATACTTAGATGGATGGATTTCACTGCTTCAAAATAAAATTGCCATTTGTCTTATTATCAGGTAAATTTGACAAAGTAGACAAGAATTCATACAGGTTTTAACTTTTCATTAACTCTTATTAACCTCACTTTAACTCTCTTATGCACAACATGGAATACCTTTGATATAATAATTTAAATAAAATAGCCATGGAAAGAATCTTAAAAAATCTGTTTTTCTTTTTTGTAATTATTGCAATTTCTCTTTCTGCTGCCGGACAGGATAAGAAAGATGAAAGCAAAAGCAAAAGCAAAATTAAAATTATTATTGATGACGGCTCCGGGAGCAGAACAGTTGTTGATACACTTATTATGGGTGACAAGATCCCTGAAACTATTACCAC
>JAKLFN010000497.1 GCA_022711195.1 Bacteroidota bacterium | reverse complement strand
CGGAATTTTTCACGCTTCGAAACGGAAAACAGGGCTTTTACCCTGGTCTCAAACCGGAACAGTGGTACAGTGCTGCTGAAAAAACTCAAAAACATTGATTATCTCCTGGTGCCGGCACAACAGGATGATGCAAAAACTACAGAACAGCTCGCTGCATCTCTGAGACTAATCCCGGAAATAACTGCAGTCTTCATGCTTGACAGCCGGGCAACAGCCGACAGAAACATCGCTCTGCTGGCCAGGTAACAAAAGAAAGAGGAGACAATTTCTCGCCTCCTCTTCAGTGTTAACCCTAAAACTAACCTAACCTATGAAAAAAACTCCTTTTACGTTATAACAATTATCGTGCCATAACTGATGCAAATATCAGAAATATTTTCGGGCCTGTATCTTAAGGATATGTTAATATGTTGATCTTTAACATTTATTTAATATTTTGCATTCCTTACATTGCTGCGAACCTGTTAAAATAAGTTAAGTCTGGTTATTAAGGCTTTAACAGATTATTTTTGTTAAAATATGAAGCGCTCCTATATAGTCCTCCTGGCAGTTTTTTTCTTTCTGGCC
>JAKLFN010000496.1 GCA_022711195.1 Bacteroidota bacterium | reverse complement strand
TTCAAAATCTCCCTGCTGGCCGACTTTATCTATGTGCTGGCCGGATTTGCCAAACTGGTGACTCCCGGTTTCACCGGGGGTTATTCATATTCGCCCCCTTCAGGGTCATAAATTTCTGATTCGTTGTTATTTATTTATTATTTCTTGTTTTTCTTTTTATTGGTTATTGGATATTCATTATTGAGTCTGCTCCGAAAAATATGAATATAGTTTTTAATTTGATCCAGACCCCCCTGCCCCCTAAATGGGGTTAAATACCGCTCTAACAGAGTGTTTTAGGTCCCCTTCAGGGCCCCGACAGCTATCTGGGTCAGGGGTCAGTTCGCATCAAAAGGAACACTTTTCGGTGTGGACTCTTCCATTCAAGATTCAAGACTAAAGATTTAAGATTTCCCTGACTGCTTACTGCTTACTGCCTACTGCTGCTTTTTGCCTTTGCCTCCCGAACATCGGGACAGGCTATCACTTCGTTCCATTTGCCTCTGCCTTAATATCAGCGGGCGTTCTTTGTGCGACTTACAGGATTTTTGGGATTGCATCTTTCTACCCATATCTCACCCCTGCGGGGT
>JAKLFN010000495.1 GCA_022711195.1 Bacteroidota bacterium | reverse complement strand
GTCCTTCCCAGGCCGTCATCATTAACGGCACCGAATTCAGTCGTATTGGGCCTTGGCTTCGGAATTTTTTTGCTGAGGATCTCCGAAAGAAGTATTTTAACATGATATTCATAGTCATTATCAAAACCATGCCTCCCGTTCACTGACAGATCCGCTGCCGATGATCTGACATCCATCTGTGGGATGAACAGGGCATTATTTCTTATGAAGAAATCATTAGCCAGCTCCTCAAAGCGGATATTTTCAAGCTCTGATATGTCGATAAATTCGGAAAGCTCCTTTACAGGTTCAAAATTGACAAGAGCCCCGTTTTTAAGTATATATTTACCTTCTGCAGTCAGAGCTTTTACAGACGGACGAAAATATTGATTCATAGGGAACAGGATTGTAAGTGAGCCGGATAGTATGCCTTCAAGATTCTCATCCTTAATAAAATCCTGCCCGAAATTGTTAAAAACTGAAAATGTCTTTTTTACATTTATGCTGTTAACGTTAAAATTTCCTTTAAGCATATATGATTTATCGGCATTCTGAGCCAGGAATCCGTCTCCTGAAATATTTCCATCCAG
>JAKLFN010000494.1 GCA_022711195.1 Bacteroidota bacterium | reverse complement strand
GGTGTGGCAGGGATAAATAGAACGAGCAGAGTAATAAGATACTTTTTCATCTCAATTTATAAATCTCAGGTTATTGTTTCAGAGAATGTAGCTTACTGGCGGGATGCTTTTATGAGGAAACTCTGAAATTACGATATAATTACACTGCCGGTCCCGGGAAAATATTGTTTTCCAGCAGATCTCTGAAGCTCCTTTTTTCTGGCCCGGGTTCCTGATTTCCGAAAAGAGACCTTCAATTATAATCCAGAGGGCTCGCATACAACAGTAATTAGCTATCATACAATCACATAGGGCAAATAACTATAAATATAGACGAAAAACAGACAAAAAACTTGCGCGTCTATAAATATAGTCGTATATTTGTGGTGAAGGATTGATAAAAAGTAATGACCTGCTGAGGGCATTGATGTGGTATTATTTAAAAAGTAATTTATGCAACTTACGAAGGCGGAAGAGCAGCTAATGCAGATTTTATGGGATCTGGAAGAGGGAGTGGTGAAGGATATCCGGGAAAAATTTGATGATCCGAAGCCTGCACGCAACACAATTTCTACCGTACTGAAGGTGCTGGA
>JAKLFN010000493.1 GCA_022711195.1 Bacteroidota bacterium | reverse complement strand
CCGACGAGCATCCCCTGGTTAACCTGGGGCCTGGAAAGCCCGATTATGGCAAGGACAATGGCGATCACTGCCGGGATCACTGCAACCAGGCCTATGCAGGGGATAACTGCCAGCAGGAATGCTATTATGGCGGTTACGAGTGCACCGACACCCACTCCTGACTGCCTGGGGGATTTTTCTTCTTCCATTGGTTCAAGTATTAATTGTTCCTAATTACCTTCAAGGATATTTTTTGTATCCTGTTCTAAAGACGTCACAGGAACTTCAATGATGCGTCCCTTTTCGATATTATTTACATAAAAAATAAATGTCGGGACCCTCTCAATTGCCAGCTGAGGGTAATCTGCAAGGGGTGCAATTTTGTTGATGTCAACCCCGATGAATTTGATTCTTTCATGCGGGAACCCCCACAGGTCGGTCATTTTGATAAAGTGCGGAACCTCTCTCCTGCTATCGGGGCACCATGTGCCGAGCACGATTGTGATGGTCAGGTTATCTTTCCCGAGTTCCATTAGCCCGGCCATCACGCCCTGGTCAGGCTGATAGGCAGCATAGCCTTTCTGGTACCATTCGTA
>JAKLFN010000492.1 GCA_022711195.1 Bacteroidota bacterium | reverse complement strand
CCGTTAAACGCATCCGCAACCAGACCAAACAGGAGATGGAAAAGTTCTTCTCCATTGACCTGCGTGACGAGGTAAGGGCAAAACAGATCAAGTCACTGGTCATCTGGTTCGCCGGACACGGCAAGTTCATCAATGACGTGGGCTACTGGATCCCGGTTGACGCCCGTCGCGACGAGGAGTTTACCTACTTCAGCCTCAATACCCTGAGGGCGTCTATGGAAACATATATGAACTATCTGACACACGTGCTGGTGATTACTGACGCCTGCGAATCAGGCCCCAGCTTTTACCAGGCCATGAGGTCAGATGCCAGGCCACGCAACTGTGCCGACTGGAGAGCCACACAGTTCAAGTCGAGCCAGATCTTCTCATCAGCAGGTTACGAACTTGCGGTTGACGATTCACAGTTCACACGCACCTTTGCCAGCACCCTGCGCGGCAACCCGAACACATGCATCTCCATAGACGAGATTGTTCTTCACGTTACAAAAGCCGTTACCGGGAACAACCAGCAGAAGCCCAGGTTCGGCAAGATAACCGGCCTGAAGGATGAAGACGGGACATTCTTCTTTGTAAA
>JAKLFN010000491.1 GCA_022711195.1 Bacteroidota bacterium | reverse complement strand
AGGATTTCTTCTCCATCTGTTCCTTAACGATCTGGTAAGCTTTCTGGTAGTTGACGGCATCCCTGAGGTTATCGCTTTTTGACGGGACCGACATATCGGTTTCGATTGTAAGGTCTACAATGAATCTGTTCCCAACTATCTGTTCCTCCCTGTAATGCCCGTGGAAGGCGTAGAACTCCATGTTTTCTATATGAATCAGTCCCATTTCTGAAAGATTTTCTGAACTCAGTTAAAAATAATTGTAAAATTATTTGGTTTATATTATAAACTACTTTATATTTGCAATATATTTATATAATCCAATTCTATTTCAAACCTAAAAGTAAAAATAATTATGGAAACAGGTGAAAAAGTGATGTCGGGCGAAGAGAGTTTAAAGATCATCTCCGACATGATAAACAAGACGAGGATCAACATCAGGGATGGTATCTTTCATTTGCTTTTCTGGGGCTGGCTGATATTTATCTGCGACCTCGGAGAATATGTTCTTGTCCGGTTTACAGGGATGGAAAGACCGTGGCTTATTTGGCTGCTTACTATTCCGGGAGTATTTGTGTCTTTTATATACGGATATATGAA
>JAKLFN010000490.1 GCA_022711195.1 Bacteroidota bacterium | reverse complement strand
TGACCTGAATAATAACCAGGGCAGAGATGGCCAGAAAGAAGAAGACGGCCAGGAGGACTATGTATGAGCGTTTCATATTTTAACAAAAATAATCCGTTAAAACCTTAATCCGCAGACTTAACGTATTTTAACAGGATCAGCGGAAAAATAGCGGATGCAAAATATTAAAAAAATGTTAAATATCAATATCTTAACTTATCCTTAAGGATATAAACCGAAATTTCTTTCAATATTTGCATCAGTTATGGCACGATAATTGTTATAACGTAAATGGAGTTTTTTTCATAGGTTAGGTTAGTTTTAGGGTTAACACTGAAGAGGAGGCAAGAAATTGTCTCCTCTTTCTCTTGTGTGCCCGGCATGGGCGATAACTCTAGGGTGAAAGTCCCGAACGCGCCCTGACAGTGGGAAGCGTTAGCCAAAGGCAAGGGTGCCCATCGTGAGGTGGGATCTGAAGGAAGCCGGAGGCAAAGTTCTGGTCTGACGAACAGGAACTTCATAAAAGGCCTAAGGCTGCGGATAAGTTTGCAAGACAAAACGAAGTCCGATACTGTACGGAGCAGCCAAGGTAAATGAAGCA
>JAKLFN010000049.1 GCA_022711195.1 Bacteroidota bacterium | reverse complement strand
ATATTCCGATCCGGATTCAGAAAAGTATGGAAAAATGGTTGAAAAAATTGCAGAAAATCTTGCGCTAGATTCACTGTTATATCAGCGGCTTGATGATCTGATCACTGCTATAGGTCTTCCTAAAGATCAATTATGTACCCATTGCTGGGATGGGACGAGTTATTTTTGATGTACGGCGCAGGGGCGCAACGGCAAGAAATAAACTTTAATAATCCCCTCCCGGGAGGGGTTGGGGTGGGTTAAAATGAACTATAAAACAGTAATATCGGTTAAGAATCTTGTAAAGAAATTCGGAAGCTTCACTGCCAACGATAACCTTAATTTTGAGGTATTCGAGGGGGAGATCTTCGGCTTCCTGGGAGCAAATGGTGCGGGTAAAACAACTGCTATCAGGATACTCTCGGGCCTCTCAGCACCAACTTCGGGAGAAGTAACAGTGGCAGGTTATAATGCAGGTAAGGAACCTGAAAAAATAAAGAAAAGCATCGGCTATATGTGCCAGAAGTTTTCTCTTTACCCCGACCTCACCATCAGGGAGAACATAATGCTCTACGGAGGCATATATGGTATGAGAAAGACTGCCATCAAAGAGCGGACGGAAGATCTGCTTGAGAAGCTGAGCTTTGTTGAATACGGCGACAGGCTGATAGCCGATCTGCCGCTCGGGATGAAACAGAAGCTGGCCTTTTCGGTTGCCGTTTTCCATGAACCGAAGATTGTTTTTCTCGATGAACCCACAGGCGGTGTGGATCCGATCACAAGGCGGCAGTTCTGGGAAATGATCTATGAAACCGCCGACAAGGGAATAACAGTTTTTGTGACAACACACTATATGGATGAAGCAGAATACTGCGACCGCATTTCAATAATGAGTGAAGGAAGAATAGTGGCAATTGATACGCCTGAAGAGCTGAAGAAACAATATGATGCAAAATCGGTGGAAGAGGTTTTTGTGAAAATTGCAAGACCTGCCGGGCCATCTTTATCACATGAACCTCTCCTCCTAAATCCCCCTCTCCCAGGAGAGAAAACCTCATCCCCCTAGCCCCCTTCTCCCAGAGAGAGAAGGGGGTATTAAGCCCCTCCCCCCTGGGGGAGGGGTTTGGGGAGAGGTAAAGAAAAAAAGCAGGGGGAGAGCTTGTCCCGACTTGTCGGGAAGTTTGGGGAGAGGTAAAAAAAGAAGAAGGGGATAGTGGTATTTGAAACTGAAGTGACAAAATGATTTAACAATGAACAGGTTTCTCGGATTCGTAAAAAAAGAATTCCTGCATATTTTCAGGGATTTCAGGACGCTTATCATCCTGTTCGGGATACCTACGGCCCAGATCCTTATTTTCGGATTTGTTGTAAGCACTGATATAAAAGATGCGAATGTAGCCTTCCTTGATCTTTCGGGTGATGAGGTTACCCAGAAAATATCAGACAGGATCTGTTCATCAGGCTTTTTCAGAAGTGCCGGCAACCTGCAGACCTATAATGATATTGACAGGGTGATGAAGAGTGGGAAGGCCAAGGCGGTAATCGTTTTCGGGGAGAACTTCGGACGCGATCTGCTGGGCCGCGGAAAGGCCTCAATAAGCATAATTGCCGACGGATCAGAACCAAATACAGCAACATTGATCACAAACTATGTAACAGCAATTGTCTCAGATTTCAACAGGGAATTAATAAGTACAGCAGCCCCCGCGAACATCCTTGTCCAGCCCGAGGTACGTATGTTCTATAACCCCGGATTAAAAGGTCATTTCATGTTTGTCCCGGGTGTGATAACACTGATCCTGATCCTGATCTGTGCACTCATGACCTCCATAACCATTACCCGCGAAAAAGAATTCGGAACCATGGAGGTATTGCTTGTTTCGCCTCTGAGGCCGATGCAGATAATACTGGGAAAGGTGATGCCTTATTTCCTGCTGTCATTCGTGAACGTAATAATGATTCTGATGCTTTCCTGGCTGGTCTTTGATCTACCGGTGAAGGGGAGCCTCATCCTTCTGCTCGCTGAGAGCATGCTTTACATCCTGATGAGCCTTTCGCTGGGGATCCTTATCTCTACTGTTTCAAAAACGATGCAGCAGGCGATATTCATGTCTTTCCTTGGACTGATGCTTCCGACAATCCTGTTGTCGGGATTTATTTTCCCGATAGAGAATATGCCAAAAGGCTATGACATTATTGCAGCGGTAATGCCACCGAAGTATTTTATCATTATTATTAAAAACATTATGATCAAGGGAACAGGGTTTTTGTATGTCTGGAAAGAGACGCTCATACTTACAATCATGACAACATTGTTTATCGGACTGAGCGTGAGGAACTTCAAGTTAAGGCTGGAATGATAAGAGTAAAGGCACAGGGGTGCAGCGGCGCAGGGGCACAACGGCATTAAGGTAAATAGTTTATTATGAGGACAATATTATATCTGATACGAAAAGAGTTCATACAGATCTTCCGTGACAAGTTCATGGGAAGGGCGATATTTGCCGTTCCCCTTGTACAGATGCTCCTGCTGGTACCGGCAATCACCTTTGAGGTCAAGAACGTAAACCTTTGCCTGATCGACAGGGATATGTCTGCCGACTCAAGAAGACTGATAAACCAGCTTGAAGGATCCACATTCTTTAAGATCAGGTATTCGACATTCTCAGAGGAAGAAGCAAACAGTCTTCTTCACAGGAATAAAAGCGATGTGACCCTGCAGATCCCCCCCGGATTCGGCAGGGATATTGGAAATGGTGTTGCAGGCAGGATCATGGTCACTGTCAACGCAATAAATGCAACAACGGCACAACTTTCCTGGGCTTATCTTAACGGTGTAATACGCGATTTCGGTACAAATATTATTATCGACAATGGAGGCGACCTTGCTATGTCAGGCATACCACAGATCAATATCTCAAACAGATACTGGTACAATGAACTGCTGAACTACAAATATTACATGCTTCCCGGAATACTCGGCATACTGGTGACAGCAATTGGATTCCTGCTGGCAGGCCTTAACCTGGTAAAGGAAAAGGAGGCCGGCACAATTGAGCAGATAAATGTGACGCCTATCAGGAAGTTCCAGTTCATAGCTGCAAAAATGATCCCCTTTCTTCTAATCGGTCTCGTCGACCTGGCCCTGGGGCTGATAGTCGGAAAGTTATTCTTTAATATTCCATTCGAAGGCAGCATTGGACTTCTCTTCCTTGGTTCATTTATATTTCTTGTTGCTATCCTTGGGCTTGCCCTTCTTATTTCCACATTCTCATCAACTCAGCAGCAGTTTATGTTCGTGGCATTCTTCTTCATGATAATATTCATCCTGATGAGTGGCATATTTACTCCTCTTGAGAGCATGCCTGGCTGGGCCCAGAAATTTGATATAATAAATCCGATGGCTTACCTCATGCGCATCAACAGGATGGTAATGCTGAAGGGATCTTCATTTCAGGATATCAGCAGGGATATCTATTCGCTGATAATCATATCAATCGTGTTCACTGCTTTTGCAGTAAGAATGTACCGCAAAACCGCGTAATATTTTCCGCAGATTACGCAGATAAACGCAGATTAATAAAGCTTTAAAAAATGATCAGCGCAAATCTGCGGGATCAGAGGGAGAAAATCATTTCAGCACAATAATCGCTTCTACCGGCCAGTGGTCGGAAATGTAAATGCCGTGTTCCTTCTTCACTATAGTGCTGTGCTCCAGCACTTTCATCCCTTCCTTGACGAATATATAATCAATTCTTCCGCTTCCCTGTTTGTCGGAGAATCCGTTGAATGTATAGGCTGGTCCTTCAGGATTCTTCTCCGATATGGAATACGAATCCTTCAACAGGGGAACACTTTCTGCAGGTCCTGTAAGAATGGCATAACCGCGGCTCGAGGGCAGCTGGTTAAAATCGCCTGTAATGATAAATGGAAAATCGCCCGCAATGCTGTCGGCTTTCTGAAGCAGCAGCATTGAACTCATCACTCTTGCAGAGTCAGAGTCGTGAGCAAAGTGTGTATTGAAATAGAAGAAGTGATCGCCTGAATTTTTATCCACCAGTTCCATCCATGTCACGATACGGGGCAATCCGGCTCCCCAGGCGCGTGAACCTGCAGCTTCAGGTGTTTCGGAAAGCCAGAATGTTTTTGTCCTGATCATATCGAACCTTTCCTTCCTGTAAAACACCGGATTCATCTCTCCTCCCCTTGCTCCATCGCTCCGACCCACGCCAACCGAACCATATTCCTCAAGTGCCGAGTCGAGAACATTATACTGGCCCGACAGAACCTCCTGCATTCCCAGCAAGTCAGGTTTTACTGATTTAAGGAATTCACATACGACAGATGCCCTGTTTGGCCACGCATTGAGGCTGTCGCGGGGATTGTCGTACCTGATATTGAATGTCATGACTTTTATCGGACCTTCCTTCGGCTTATGCGAGCAGCCGCCGGCCAGAACGATGCAAAATATGGCAGAAAAGCAGAGAAACCTGTTCATCGGGTAAAATTTTATTCAAATATAAGGATAATGATTAGAATGAACCCGGCTGATACAGGTGGTCAAAGACCTATAAAGCAATTATTTTTATCTTTGCTGACGATTTTTCAGGTAAAACCGATGGCTGATATCATAAAGCTCCTGCCCGATTCTGTGGCAAACCAGATTGCTGCCGGCGAAGTAATTCAGAGGCCATCATCGGTGGTGAAGGAACTTGTGGAGAATGCTGTTGATGCCAGTGCACAAAATATATCAGTCATAATACGTGATTCTGGTAAAACCCTGATACAGGTTGTTGATGACGGTTCAGGCATGTCGGAGACAGATGCACGCCTGGCATTTGAGCGTCATGCCACTTCGAAGATTGCCTCGGCACAGGATCTTTTTTCAATAGTGACAAAGGGATTCCGCGGAGAAGCACTGGCGTCGATCGCAGCAGTGTCGATGGTAGAGCTCAGGACGAGAAAGGAAGAGCAGGAAACAGGAACTCTGGTAATAATAAATGCCTCCCGTGTTGAATCGCAGGAACCATGCAGCAGCCCAAAGGGATCAAGTTTCTCTGTGAAAAACCTCTTCTTCAATGTACCTGCCCGGAGGAAATTCCTGAAATCGGACACTACCGAGCTGCGTCATATAATAAATGAGTTCCAGAAGATCTCCCTGGCACATCCTGAAATACGATTTACCCTTCACCATAATGATACTGAATTGTATAATCTTCTTCCTTCAAATAACAGGCAGAGGATTATCGGGCTTTTTGGAAAACAGATCAACCAGGATCTTATAACCCTTGAAACTGAAACGACACTCATAAAAATAAAGGGATTCACAGGTAAGCCTGAGAGTGCCAGGCGCACCTATGGAGAGCAGTTTTTCTTCGTGAACAACAGGTTCATGAAGCACCCCTATTTTCATAAAGCCGTTGTGGAGGCATACCATAATATTCTTCCGGCTGATGTAATTCCTGCATATTTTATATTCATGGAGGCTGATCCGGCAGCTATTGACATCAACATACATCCCACAAAAACCGAGATAAAATTTGAAGACGAACGGGCTATCTGGCAGATACTTATGGCATCCGTCCGGGAGGCTCTCGGCAGGTTTAATATTGTACCGTCGATTGATTTCGAAAATGAGGCATTGATTGATATCCCCCTTAAAAAAACAGGTGCTTCTTTCCCCGGGCAGCCTGAAATAAGGATCAATCCGTATTATAATCCTTTCGACGAAGAGGAAGGTGCAAACGGCAAAACCGGTTCTGCTGACCGTCAGGAAAGGGAAAACATTTCGGGATGGCAGAAATTATACTCCGGACTGGAAAGAGAAGCTGAAGGTCCGGGTCCGGAAAATGAAAAGTACCCTGAAGCAGAACGGAAACTGTTTCAGATAAGGAATAAGTATATTATCAGTCCTGTACGGTCGGGTCTGATGCTTATTGACCAAAAGAGAGCTCATGAGCGGATTCTGTATGAAAGATATTTAGTGTCGCTGAGCATGAAGAATCCGGCTGCACAGGTTGAACTCTTCCCTGTCACCATTGAACTCAATCAGGCCGACTGGCAGATTCTGAGAGAAATGGATAATGACCTGAGGATACTGGGTTATTCAATTATTTTTTCAGAGAGCAATAAAATAAGTGTTACCAGCACTCCTCCGGGCTACAGTACAACGTCACCGGAAGAGATATTTAAGATATTCATTGATGAATACAAACTGACCCAGAACGGACCTGTCTCTGGTGAAAAGGAGAGACTTGCCGCGGCAATGGCAGGTGCTGCCGCTATTCCATACGGACGGAAGCTGACACAGGCAGAAATGGAAGATATCTTCGACTCTTTATTTGCATGTGCCTCTCCAAATTATTCACCAAAAGGGAAACCGGTAGTCAGTATAGTTTCCCTGGAAGAACTTGACAGAAAGTTTAAATAGCAGCCATGACAGATTGTCTGTTAATGGAAAAAAATTAGCTTTGGCGCGACAATTGAAAGAGTTGATAATTAAAATCCCGAGATGAACGGATACGGAAGAGGTTTTCTGAACATGACCCCTGTTGTCAAGAATATTATTCTTCTCAACACGGTTGTGTTCGTTGCATATTATATAGGTGCCAGGGCATTTAATATAGATCTGAGGGAGATCCTTGGAATATACTTTCCGAAATCTGAGAGTTTCACCCCTATTCAGATCATTTCCCACATGTTCACACATGCCGATTTCATGCATATTTTCTTCAATATGTATGCACTTTTCATCTTTGGTCAGGCGCTTGAGAATGTGTGGGGACCGAAGCGTTTTCTTACATATTATTTTGTTACCGGTCTCGGTGCCCTTTTTCTGCATGAGTCGGTCATTGCAATTCAGTACACCTACCTTTCAAGGATGCTTACACCTGAAGCCGTTCAGACGGTAATTAATGAGGGTATGTCGGGTGAGTATTCAAATATTGTTATGCAGTCGCTGCAGGCACTCCTTAACACCCCCACAATGGGTGCTTCCGGGGCTGTTTTCGGTATCCTCCTTGCTTTCGGAGTCCTCTTCCCCAATACACAGCTGATGATTATATTTCCGCCGATACCTATCAGGGCAAAATATTTTGTGCTGATCTATGGCGCACTTGAGCTTATTCTTGCCTTTACCCAGGAGGGCAGCAATATCGCACATTTTGCCCATATAGGCGGTATGCTCTTCGGCTACCTTCTTATCAGGTACTGGCGTAAAACTACCACTACACTCTACTGATGGGACTCTGGAACGACATAAAAAGAAGCTTCACTAGAGGTAATTATCTTACCAGGCTTATTTATATAAACAGCGCTGTTTATCTGGCAATTCTCATTCTGTATGCCACAGGCTTCCTCATGAATAATCCGGTTCTGCAGGAAAAGATCATAAATCAGCTCGCTGTGCCTGCTTCCCTGCGGACAATACTGCTGAAGCCCTGGACCATAATTACATACATGTTCACTCATAAGGATATCTGGCATATTCTTTTCAATATGCTATGGCTTTACTGGTTCGGAAAGATATTTCTTGAATATCTCGATCAGAAGAAGCTTGTTTCAGTATATATCCTTGGAGGAATAAGCGGTGCCGTGGTTTATGTTCTTTCATATAATGTTTTCCCTGTCTTCAGCGATCAGCTGACACAGTCGGTAGCAATAGGTGCATCGGCATCTGTCATGGCCATTGTTATTGCCATTGCAGCATATGTGCCCGATTATACAATCAATCTTCTGATCCTTGGCAGGGTCAGGATCATTTACCTTGCACTCGGGATCTTTGTACTTACCTCGTTCATGGAATTCCAGGAGAATACCGGTGGCAAGCTTGCTCATATCGGTGGCGCGGCATTCGGATACTTGTATATCCTTAACATGAGAAAGGGCCGCGACATGGGAAAAGGTATCAACCGGATCATCGATTCGATTGCGACCTTTCTGAAGCCGGGAAAAAAGATGAAGGTAACCTATAAGAAGAATGTTACCGACTATGAATATAACAAGACCAGGTCGGAGCGCCAGGCAAAAATAAACCTGATACTCGATAAAATATCGAAAGGAGGCTATGACAGCCTTACCAAAGAAGAAAAAGAAATGCTTTTCAGTGAAAGCCAGAAAAAAAACTGACAGTTGAGAAAGTTTATAAAAAGAGGGCTGCTGGTTTTGAATCTGCTTTTTGCAGCTTCACTGTTAATCTCATACCTTTCAGTACATATCAGTCCCGAAGTTATTGCATTACCTGCCCTGTTTGGTCTGGCCTATCCTTATCTTCTGCTGATCAATATATTGTTTGCCCTTACCTGGGCAATACTACTTAAGTATGAAGCATTGATTTCCGTTGCTGCTATTGCCATAGGAATAACACACCTTTCGAACTTCATCAAGATTTCCAAACCTGCAGGAAGCAAAAAAGATACTATCAAGGTAATGAGTTATAATGTAAGGCTCTTCAATAATTATGAAAACCCAAATTCAAGCTCTGAAAAGAAAGTGATTGCATTTTTGAAGGCTCAGAAACCTGATATAATCTGTCTCCAGGAATTTTATGTAAATGGCAGTCCCTATGAAAAAGAGATGGCTATGAAAGAAGGTTTGGGAGGCAGGTATTATTCACATTCGAGGCTGATTGGCAGCGGTAGGAACAGGTATTATGGTATAATAACCTTCAGCCGGTTTCCGATAGTCACAAAGGGAACAATCAAACATCCGGGTTCATCGAGTCTGTCGATCTTCTCTGATATTGTTATCGGTACCGATACAATCAGGATCTTCAACAATCACCTGCAGTCGTTCCGGCTGAAAAAGATGGAGCGTTCATTCCTTGAAGAATTAACCGATCCTGCAGATAAAGAGGCCATCACCTCGATGAAGAATCTGTCCCTGAGCCTTGCAAAAGCTTTCAGGAGCAGGGCGCACCAGGCCAATGTTCTCAAAGACGCTATCGACAAATCGCCATACCCGGTTATTGTAGCCGGTGATTTCAACGATACACCTGTTTCCTATTCATACAGGAAGATCCGTAAGGGATTAAAGGATTCATTTGTACATTCCGGTTACGGTGCCGGTTTTACTTACCGGGGCAATTATCCTGCAAATCGTATCGACTATATTCTTTATAACGGATCGCTCGAAAGCAGGTATTTTGAGATTACGAAAGTAAAATTTTCAGATCATTACCCGGTTTCCGCCTGGTTCAGGATACCTGACTGAAAGGCAGTTTCCTGAAGTCGACATTCCCGCCTGAAATGATAAGGCCGACTTTCTTTCCCCTGAAGAAATCCTGATTTTCTTTAACGGCAGCAAGAACTGTTGCCGAAGAAGGTTCAATTATAATCTTCATTCTCTCCCATACAAGGAGCATACAATCAATGATCGAATCTTCGGTTACGGTAAAAATGTCGTCGACATTCTTCCTGATTACCGAGAATGTCAGTTCGCTCAGCGAAGTGAGCAGTCCGTCGGCAATTGTTAAAGGATTAACAGAAGGTGTAAGTATTCCTGTTTTTAATGATTTCCATGCATCGTTAGCATTAACCGGTTCAGCGCCAATAACCTTTATCGTGCAGTTGATGCCTTTTGCTGCTGTTGATGTTCCGCTCATCAGCCCTCCTCCTCCAACCGGAGCAACAATGATCTCAAGATCTTTCTGATCTTCAATCAGTTCAAGAACGGCTGTTCCCTGGCCGCAGATAACGTTGAAATTATCATAAGGATGGACGAGTGTCGCCCCTGTTTCCCTTATAATCATATTTGTGGTCTCTTCACGGGCCTGAAGTGTCGGTTTGCAGAAGGTAATCTCAGCGCCATATCCTGCAACAGCATTTTTCTTGACCGCCGGAGCCGTTTCGGGCATTACGATCCTTGCTTTTACGCCGTTCATGCGGGCAGCAAGTGCCAGAGCCGCGGCATGATTACCCGACGAATGTGTGACAACTCCTTTTCTCTTTTCATCCTCCGAAAGAGACAGTATTGCATTGGAAGCACCCCTGAACTTGAAGGCACCGACTTTCTGGAGATTCTCGCATTTAAAAAAAAGATTACAGCCGAAAATACCGTTAAGCTGATGGGATGTAAGAACGGGAGTATGGTGAATAAATGGTTTTATCCGTTCATGTGCCGAGCGAATATCTGCGATTGTCGGGAGGGTCATCGGATCCATTATAAAAAGATGTAGAGACGCCCGGCAAGGACGTCTCTACTATAATCTATTGTAATACAACTATTAACCAAAAATACTGAAAGCCACAGTAAGGCCTGCGAGGACCACTGAAACCATCGACATCAGTTTAATAAGGATATTAAGAGCAGGGCCTGAAGTATCTTTGAAAGGATCTCCTACTGTATCACCTACAACAGATGCTTTATGAGGTTCGCTCTTCTTGCCTCCGTAGTTGCCGCGTTCAATATATTTTTTAGCATTATCCCATGCACCACCGGCATTGTTAAGCATGCTTGCCAGAACGAATCCGGCACTCATACCGCCTGCCAGCAGCCCGATTACTCCGGGTACTCCAAAAAGGACTCCGACCAGAAGAGGAACAGCTATAGCCATGAGTGAAGGCACAAGCATCTCTTTCTGTGCACCCGCTGTTGAAATTGCAACACATTTTGCATATTCGGGTTTTGCTTTTCCTTCCATTATCCCGGGTATTTCACGGAACTGGCGTCTTACTTCCTCAACCATACTGCCTGCAGCACGTCCGACAGCTTTCATGCTCATTGAGCTGAAGAGAAATGCCATCATTGCGCCTATGAATACTCCCCCGAGAAGTATCGGGTTAAAGAGTGAAAGATCATATGCATTTGCGAAATCTTTTATTGTTGCGGTGGTTATCTGAACAGCTGTCTGCCCGTCCTGAACAGCAGGCACTGTTGAGTTATAGAACAATACATCGCCTATCTGCTTGAAACCGTCAGGTGCTTTATCAATAAGGCGTCCCAGCCAGAGCCTGACCTCTTCCATATAGGCTGCCATAAGTGCAAGCGCTGTTAATGCTGCAGAGCCGATGGCAAATCCTTTACCTGTTGCTGCTGTTGTATTTCCGAGGCCATCAAGGGCATCTGTTCTTTCCCTGACTTCTTTCGGAAGTTCCGACATTTCGGCGTTACCACCGGCATTGTCAGCAATTGGTCCAAAAGCGTCGGTAGCAAGTGTTACACCGAGTGTCGAAAGCATTCCTACAGCGGCAAAGCCGATGCCATAAACACCCATGGCAAAATTGTTAAAACCGCCAGCGAAGCCGAATGCTGCGATAATGCCGGCAACGATAGTTACTACCGGTACCCATGTTGAAGACATTCCAACAGCCATTCCTTCAATTATCACGGTTGCAGGGCCCTGCTGAGCCTGTTTAGCAATACCTTGTGTTGGCTTATTGGCATCGGAAGTATAGTATTCTGTTGATTGCCCGATAATTACACCAGCGAGAAGACCTGCTACTGCAGAGCCAAAGACACCCCATGTGATCATGTCAACACCTGCCATGATTGCCAGTACGACAAGTATGAGAGCTGAGCTTCCGCCGGTACCAAGAAGCAGTGCACGGAGAAGAGCTTTGGGTGTTGCGGACTCTTTTGTCCTAACCAGGTATACACCTGCTATTGACAGGAAGATACCTATTGCCGATACTATCATTGGAGCTATTACAGCTTCCATCTGTCCCATTCCTGAGGCGATAGGAAGTG
>JAKLFN010000489.1 GCA_022711195.1 Bacteroidota bacterium | reverse complement strand
TAACACCTTAATTAATAAAAATATAGTGATCAGAAACAGGAGTCGTGAGATCAGTGGCTGCCTGCGCATAACCGCAGGCACAAGGAGTGAGAACGACAGGCTGCTGGAGGAGCTGAGCAAAATCGGGATATGAAGGCCGCATTATTAAAGACACAAACAGAAATGAAAATGTTTCGCATATGAAAAAGGTATTGTTTATCGACAGGGATGGCACCATACTTAAAGAACCGGCCGATGAGCAGGTTGACAGCCTGGAAAAGCTTGAGTTCATGCCGGGGGTGATTGGGGCCCTGTCAGCAATTGCCAGGGAGACCGATTTTGAGCTTGTGATGGTGACAAACCAGGACGGGCTGGGTACTCCTGCATTTCCTGAAGAGGATTTTCTGCCGCCTCACAACAAAATGCTATCCATACTTGAAGGTGAAGGGGTCAGGTTCGCAGCGCAGTTCATTGACCGCTCCTTCGCAGAGGATAAATCCCCTTTCCGGAAGCCCGGAACAGCGATGCTGACAAAATATCTCGCACAGGGGGTTGATCTCAGTGCATCGTACGTCATCGGCGACCGCCTGACAGATATCGAA
>JAKLFN010000488.1 GCA_022711195.1 Bacteroidota bacterium | reverse complement strand
ACCTCAGCCGGACTTATCACACCTGAAATCCCCGGGTTGTGAAGAGCCTCTCGGCGCCTTTTGATTTTAACAATGACCGGAAGATGATCTGAATACCCTCCTGAGTACCTGTAACCACCATAGGTTGGGTAGGGTTTACTTCCCGGGTAGGCTTCATCAGCAGTCAGGAGAAAGGGAGCATCCACAACACGAAAACTGCCGGGAACGGTCTGAAAGGCGCCTGTGCTGTCAGTCATCGGCTCTGACACAAGCACCTGGTCAATCATCTCCCAGGTTCCCTGGTACCTGTATGAACCCCTGCCCTGCCGAGCTGTCTCAGCAGACAGGTTTACAAGACCTGCCTCCACGGAAAACCATTCAATCAATGGTTCTCCTGGAGCGGTATTGAAGTCACCCATGACGATGACAGACGCAGTGAACGCAGAAGCCTCCACTACCGAATCAACCTTCACTGAAGCCAGTCTGATTATCCTTTCGCGCAGATCTCCGGCTGCAAGCAGACCTCCTCTTCTCGAGGGCAGGTGACAAAGTACGAGATGCAGCGTATCCGGCTCCCTGGTCAGTTTGACATATAAAATGTTGCG
>JAKLFN010000487.1 GCA_022711195.1 Bacteroidota bacterium | reverse complement strand
AATCGAGATCAATCTTAAGCCGGTTTGGTTTTACCGTCTCTATCCTGACTCTTTTTGTGAACAGGGCGCCGCCTATGCGGAAGTTGGCCGTGTAGTTGCCTGTTATTGCATCCTGAGGTGTTGATGAGGCAAAGACAAGGAGATTCCTGTTACCGGCCATCTGAACCTGGTTATCGATCTTCTGCCCGAGGGGGTTTATCAGTTCGAACTGAACAGGATGACCTTTCGGGAGGTCTTTCTGCATATCCCTTATCATAAGCGACAGGAAGATTGAATCGCCCGGCCTCCATACATCTCTTTCACCATAGACAAAAGCTTTAATGCCGTTCACAGGTGTTGTGCCTGTAATGTCGAAGGAGCTCAGTGAAAGAGAGGCTCCGTCGTTCACTTTCAGGTAATTGCGGTCCTTGTCCTTCCTTGCAATAATGAGGAAAGGCTTCCTGTCGCATTTAATTACCGAGGAGCCTTCAGGATTTGTTTTACCTGAGGCAATAAGCTGAAGCTGGTAATCAAACACATCTATCGATGCCTCATTCACAGGCAGGGCTGAAATAAGATCATTTACAGTCACATGCAACTGCCTGT
>JAKLFN010000486.1 GCA_022711195.1 Bacteroidota bacterium | reverse complement strand
CACGCCTGTAGGTCTTCATCTCCGGAAGAATCAGCGGTTCATCGGCTGAATAGTTGTAGAACAGGATAAAGTCGTGATTGTCGGTGCATAGATTGGAAAAGGCTTTTTCATCTATTCCCCAGGTGCCGAAGAGTATAACAAGATCCCTGTTGTTCTCAAATCTTCGGAGGAATGTTTTCATCGGCAGGGGGAAAAGGAAAAAGAGGAGAGGGTTACCGTGGTACTTTAAGGAACGGGCTTATGAGATAATCCCGGAATCTACTGTCTGATAAAAGGAAGTAACCTATGGTAGTCAGCCTATAGGTCCATGTGAAAGTCAATGTCTGCAATACAATCCTATTGATTCCCACAAGTAACCCTTACTCTCCTCTTTTATTTCGTCTCTTTTACAAATGTAATACATATACAACAACTTTGCAAACAATTTCAAAAAAAAATGAAGGTGCATAGTAACAGGTTGTTAATTAGAACAGGAATTTGTAATTTTAGACTGAATATAGCGCCAATTATTCCTCTGACAATAAATCCTTTAGTATGATACCTGAAATAATCAGCATCAGGCATGACGACGGTTCGGGATTCAGG
>JAKLFN010000485.1 GCA_022711195.1 Bacteroidota bacterium | reverse complement strand
CGATCCGAAAGGCTCATATATAGCTCTATACAACGCTCTTCCGGTTTATAAACTATTGAAAACAGTCTCAGGCCTGCCTGAAGTAATGCCTCCCCTGAATACTCCTGTATCCGGCGGTAAGGTAGGATTTCACATCAGGGACGGCGGGCATAATTTATTATTGAAAGACTGGAACTGGTTTATGGATTTTGCTGACAAGGTTTGGAAATAAGGAGACCCCCATCCCATCCCCCGCCGAAGCGGGGCAGGCTTTCCCCCGGGGGGGAAGGGGTTAACAAATAAAAGAGCTACAAAGCATAATAAAAAGGAGTAAGAATAAAATTGAATCAAAAAATAAAAATGGAATGCCTTTCCCCCCGTGGGGGGAAACTGAAAGGGGGGGCTGTAAATCAATAGGGGAAAAAGAAAGGGGGGTCTGAAATAAAAACCGGGAAACAAGAAAAAGGTTTAATAGAAGTCTATGAAAACAAAAGGCAAAATAACCCTGATACGGGCAGAAGAAATGAATTCTGTCTTCACAGATATCCTTGTTAAGAGTGGATTTACTGATATCAAGGCTGAAAAGCTAGCAGATATATTTACCACA
>JAKLFN010000484.1 GCA_022711195.1 Bacteroidota bacterium | reverse complement strand
AACAGATATGTAAGGGCTGCGGAAGGATCAGAAGACATGAATGAATGGAGAGAACTGAATACCCGATGGTACCAGTTCGGATCATTCTGCCCGCTTTTCAGGAGCCACGGACAGTACCCTTTCCGTGAAGTTTACAACATCTCTCCTCCGGATCATCCTGCTTATAAAAGTATGGTTTATTATAACAGGCTGAGGTATCGTCTTATGCCTTACATCTATTCCCTGGCCGGACTGACTTATTTCAACGATTATACAATTATGAGGGCTATGGTGATGGATTTTAATGCTGATAAAAATGTCAGCAATATCGGCGATCAGTATATGTTCGGTCCCTCATTGCTTGTTGCTCCGGTTTATAAATATAAAGCTGTCAGGCGTACAGTTTATTTCCCGGACGCAGTAGGTTGGTACGATTTCTATTCAGGTAAGTATATTGAAGGTGGGAGATCCCTTGAGGTTGATGCCCCATATGAACGGATGCCATTGTTTGTAAAAGGGGGATCAATAATTCCCACAGGCCCTGAAATTCAGTATACGGGTCAGAAGCCAGCCGATCCGCTTACACTGCTGGTATACACAGGAAGGGA
>JAKLFN010000483.1 GCA_022711195.1 Bacteroidota bacterium | reverse complement strand
TGACTGCATCAGGATCTCCTATGCCACTTCTGATGAACAGCTTGTAGAAGCAATGAAGAGAATTAAAGAGGCACTGGAGAAGCTGAAGTGACCCCCTTCACGCATGAAGCGTGACTGCCCCCTGAAGTCACACGAACTCACCACCCCAGACCGTCGCTAAAGCTATCGTCTGCAAAAACGGACTCCCTGTTGCATATTTTCAGACCTCTCCTCCTAAATCCCCCTCTCCCAGGAGAGAGGGGGACTTTAATATGGACAACAAATTATTAGCCCCTCTCCCGCCTCAGCGGGAGGTTGGGGAGAGGCATAAACGTAAGGAAGGGGGTGAGTGTGTGTATTCAAAGTTAAGGTTGAGGGGATAATGAGGATTTTAATACTTATTAAAAGTCACGACCTCTTCCTTTGGTTTGCGTTTTTTTGTACGCTGTTCAGCTTCAGAATAACCAATTGTGATTATCAGCTCAACTCTTTTTGAGGCGGGAATACCTAAAAGTTTTCTCACAAGCTTCTCATCGAACCAGCCTACGATGCATGAGCCTAATCCTTCCGACTCTGCCTGCAGGCATATGTTAGCGGCAGCGATCCCGATGTC
>JAKLFN010000482.1 GCA_022711195.1 Bacteroidota bacterium | reverse complement strand
CTGGGAATATACCTGCAAGGCTATTAAGGATTATCCAAATATTTATGTTGATACTTCGGGAAGCAATAATGAAGGTGGAATGATTGATTTTGTCCTGAAATGTCTGGGCGAGGACAGAATGTTCTTTGGTACCGACAATTCATATTACCAGGGGGTGGGTGTAATTCTTTCATCGGGTCTTACAGAAAACCAGAAGAAGAAAATATTCTTTGATAACTTTAACAACATACTCAAAAAATCAGGCCGGAATGTTGATTGATATTAACTCAAATATTGGCCACTGGCCTTTCATCAGTACAAATTTCAAAACGTGCAGAGAATTGCTCGAGAGGATGGACCGGTTTGGAGTTGACCTGTCGGTGATAAGCAATATGAACGGGATTTTCTATAAAAACTGCCAGACTGCAAATGAGGAAATGAACAAAGAGCTGATGTCAGACAGGCGTTTCAGGAACAGGTTTATTCCCTTTGCAATCATCAATTCATCTTATGCCGGGTGGAAGGATGACCTGAAGATATGCATGTCAAAGTTCGGGATAAAAGGGATACGAATTTATCCGCAATATCACGACTATGAGCTGAATGATCCTTCA
>JAKLFN010000481.1 GCA_022711195.1 Bacteroidota bacterium | reverse complement strand
CTGTACTTTTCCTTATCCTCAGGCTTTCCTGTGAGTTCAGCCATTTTTGACAGAAGGACAATGTCGTAATAATATATTGATGTGGCAGTTACTGCCTTGGGTGTCAGCTGAGCTTCACCCGGGAATTTTGGTCCCAGGTCATACCAGTCGCCGAGACCATGCGAAAGTATATGATTATCAGCCATTCCACTCAGGTAATCGACGTATCTTTTAACCATCGGATATGCTGTTCTCAGAATATTATCATCACCATACCATTCGTACATATACCAGGGAAGTATTACACAGGCGCTTCCCCATTCCGGTGAATCGCGGAAGCCTGAATAAAAAGGTACATATTCCGGGGCTATGTCGGGAACGAGCCCGTTTTCCAGCTGGGCTTCAATCATGTCTGAAATCACCTTAATGTAAGTATTGTGGATGTCATAATTGTACCTGATTGAATTACCCATCAGGTGTGTCTGCTCGAGCCAGCCAAGCTTTTCCCTGTGGGGGCAGTCGGTGATAACGCTTGCAAAATTGCTTTTTATGGCCCACTTAATAAGGTCATTTATCCTGTTGAACAGTTCATTCGAACAGGAGAAGCTTCCGTC
>JAKLFN010000480.1 GCA_022711195.1 Bacteroidota bacterium | reverse complement strand
TTCGAAACCAGGGGATAATAGAGGAATACGTTTGCATAGGCACGGTGATCCACATAACCCTTCTTCTCGAGCACCTTCAGCACCGTGGAGATAGTGTTTCGCGCCGGCTTCGGATCGTCAAATCTGTCCCTTATATCCTTAACGACTCCCTCTTCCAGATCCCATAAAATCTGCATTATCTGCTCTTCAGCCTTCGTCAGTTGCATAATCAGAATATTTAAAATATCAAGCCAATACCCGTTGCCGGGCATTTCATTTCAATCAATCCTTCATCACAAATATACGACTATATTTATAGACGCGCAAATTTTTATGTGTTTTTTCGTCTATTTTTATAGTCATGGGGGGGGTTATTTAATTTTATCCGATTCTACAATGCTATAACCGCTACGCGGTAAGTTCCTCCTGATCTGACTGTTACAATGCTTGAACCGCTACGCGGTAAGTTCATCCAGATCTACCTGTTACAATGCTGTAACCGCTACGCGGTAAGTTCATCCAGATCTGACTGTTACAATGCTGTAACCGCTACGCGGTAAGTTCCTCCTGATCTGACTGTTACAATGCTTGAACCGCTACGCGGTACCTTCAGA
>JAKLFN010000048.1 GCA_022711195.1 Bacteroidota bacterium | reverse complement strand
GGCAAGTTTAAGGAAATGACCCGCGGAGGAAATATCAGTGATGTCTTTGAGGGGATTGAAGCAGCCGTGAATGCAGGACTCACCCCGGTGAAGATTAATTGTGTCATCAGGGAAACGAGAGAAGAGGATGATGCAAGAGCGATTGCAGATTTCTGCAGAAGGAAAGAACTTCAGGTTAGGTTTATACACCAGATGGACCTTGTTAAGGGTCAATTTACTGTCGTTGATGGCGGTACCGGGGGAAATTGTCAATTATGTAACAGATTGAGGATCAGTGCGAACGGCAAATTGCGTCCCTGCCTTTTCAGCGATCTCGAATTTGATATCAGGCAGCTTGGCCCTGAGGAAGCACTAAGACAAGCTGTTGAAAATAAGCCTGAATGCGGAACAAGTAATGTAACCGGAAAATTCTATAATATCGGAGGTTAGCTATATGAAGAAATTTACACATACCGACAAAAAGGGAAAAGCAGCTATGGTCGATATCGGCGGAAAATCTGAAAGTGCAAGAATGGCAAAAGCCAGGGGGCATATAATTGTTGCCAGGGAGACAAGAAGACTTATCCGTGAAAACCTGGTTCAGAAAGGTGATGTCCTGACTGTCGCCATGATCGCCGGCATCAACGCGGCTAAGCAGACACAGAACCTGATCCCCCTTTGCCATAATATCCTCATTGAAAACATTGAGGTCTCCCTTGCTGTCGATAATACTGGCGTGACAGCCAGCAGTGTTGTCAGAAGCACCGGAAAGACAGGTGTGGAGATGGAAGCCCTGACGGCAGTATCTGTGGCCCTCCTGACGGTTTACGATATGTGCAAGGCTGTGGATAAGAAGATGAGAGTAGACAATATTGAACTGATAGAGAAAGTAAAATCATGACTCTTCCCGCTAAATATAAAATACTGATCATCACACTGAGCGACAGGGCTTACAGGGGTGAATACACCGATCTCAGCGGACCTCGTGTAAAAGAAAGGATTGAAAAGTTCATGAATGACCAGGGATGGAATTATGATGTTGAGCTGAAATTGATTCCTGATGAGGCACCAATGCTTGGCGACCTGGTAATTAAAGCTTCATCGTCTGCCGATATCATCATAACCACCGGCGGTACTGGAATTGGCCCCCGCGATATAACCGTGGATACAATCAGGCCGCTGCTTTCAAAGGAGATACCCGGGATAATGGATCATATCAGGTTAAAATATGGAGCTGAAAAACCTAATGCTCTTCTGAGCAGGAGTATAGCAGGTACCAGGGGGCGCTCATTGATCTACACTCTCCCCGGCTCAGTAAGGGCTGTCGATGAATATATGGATGAAATTTCAAGGTCTCTTAAGCACACACTTCTGATGCTCCATGGTATCGATACCCACGGTCATGGTCAGTAGGCTATCCTGTTAAGAGTATTTATTGTCCCTGTGCCCAGTATCCTGTCGTAGCGCTCACGCGGATTCCTGTAGTAAACGATTGCAGTATAGTCGTTTTCGGTCTCATAATGGCTTCCTTCGTACTTTGAGGAAACATCTGAGGAGAGCCCATCCCTGAGAAAAACATATTCATAATTATACCAACCCTGCTTAAGAAGCATTGTACATTCGTATTGTCTCCTGTCACTGTTGTACAACATCCGGTTCTCTTTGCCGAAATTCCAGTTGCTTAGTGCTCCTGAAACATAGATATCACCGCCGGCAGCCATCTCTTCAGATTGAAGTGTGAAATATACATTTACATAATCTGCATCGGTTGCCGGGTCGCGTCCTTCCTGTGAAGCAATAAAATATTTGCCATTGAAGTCCTGCCAGTAGAAGTATGGTTTGAATTCCCTGCTTTCCGATGGAGAGAGAAAAACATGATACTGCGGGGGGAGAAAGTCAATCCTCCTGACATTCTGATAAATGTATTTAATGCTTTTAATGTCAAAGTCCCTGAATTCATTACCTCCCGTAAATACATTCTTATCAGATAATGAGTTGAATTTTAATTCGTTGCCTCCATATATATCCGGTTTCAGGTTCGTCCTGGCATTATCCCATCTTCCGTTCTGAAGAAGTGTGCAGTATATGTTCCTGTATGGATCGATGGTCCCGGTTCCTGTCAGGTCAACTGTAAAATCAATCTGCTGGCCTTTATCCCTGTCATCGGGCAGAACAGGCCGGTGGACTGTCATATCTGTTTTTACGCGGTTTTCCTTGATCATGAAGCGGTGAACAATGACTGGGTTTTCCGGATCTTCAGGTTTAAATATGGTTATGACATAGTTTCCGGAAAGCCTTAACTGTACCCGGTCGTTTGGAAAGCTGATGCTGTAATGAAAATAATTGACAGTGGTATTGAAAGAAGCCTTAACTTCCTCTATGGGATTATCGTTAAATCCTTCGAGGTAATCATTGACGAAAATATCCGACTTCTTCCAGTCTTTATCGCAATGCACAAAAGTATAGCTGAATGTTTCGTCGCGGTCGCCAAGCAGATCAAACTGAAAAACAAGCTTTTCGTCACCGTTAAGATCTATGACCGGATAGGAGAGGTTCCAGCCTTCCTTGTAACATTGGACGGTTTTAATTCGCGGATCATTGATCATGTTTGAGTAAATATCCCCTGTTTCCTGCCCTGAAACCGGCAGAAAAAGATAAAATAGAAATAATATTTTTATATGTTTCAAAAGCATGTCATCTGTACTAAATTTATTGTTAACAAAAATAGTGCAAAAAAAATCTTATATCATATTTGGCATTATTAGTGAAATATGGAGAGCTATTTATAATTTTGCAGCTATTGTTAATTTATTAACAAAACTCATTTTATTAAGAAATATTTTAAAATCCTCAGATAAATGTCCAGATCCATAAAGCTAAAGAAAGGATTTGACATCCGGTTGCAGGGTATTGCCGAAAAAGTAATTTCATCATCAGGCGAAGCATTGATGTATGGTGTTAAACCAACAGATTTTCCCGGGCTGACACCTAAGCTTAACGTGAAGCCTGGCGACAAAGTTATGGCAGGCGCGCCTCTCTTTCACGATAAACTGAGACCGGAGATCCTTTACACAGCACCAGTCAGCGGTACCGTTACGGCTGTCGAAAGGGGCGACCGCAGAAAAATGCTGGAAGTTACAATCGAAAAAAGCGGTAACGAAAAGATCGACTTCGGGAAAGACGATCCTTCAAAATTATCGGGCGATGAGATTAAAAAGAAACTCCTCGGCTCGGGATTGTGGCCATTGATACGGCAACGGCCTTATCATATCGTTGCAAAACCTTCTGACGTTCCAAAGTCAATATTTATCACCGGTATGGATACATCACCCCTTGCCCCTGATTATAATTTTATTATCGATAATTCCCCTGTTAATGCCTTCAGGACAGGTATTACAGCCTTGTCGAAGCTGACAGGAGGCAAGATACACCTGGTATTGAAAGGCGAAGTACCTGCCTCAGCAGTTCTTACTGAAACACCTGGAGTGGAGATCACTTATGTTTCAGGTCCACATCCGGCAGGCAATGTGGGAGTTCATATTCATCATATCGACCCCATTAATAAAGGTGAAATTGTCTGGTTCGTTAACTTGCAGGATGTTATTTCGATAGGAACTCTTTTCACAGAAGGGATATATAAGCCGGAACGGATTGTCGCCCTTACAGGATCTGAAGTTAAGAAAACACAATATCACAGGATGCTGGCCGGGAGCTCGATAACAAATATTGTGAAGGAGAATGTAAACCAGGGAAACCTGAGGTATATAAGCGGTAATGTGCTAACGGGGACCAGGATCGCTCCCGGCGGATACCTTGGCTTCTATGATACACAGATAACTGTTATCCCTGAAGGCGATTACTATGAGTTTTTCGGCTGGGCAGCCCCGGGATTGAAGAAATTCAGTTTTTACCGTGCATTCCTTTCAAAGCTCCTGCCCGAAAGGGAACAGAAGCTTGACACAAACCTGCATGGCGGCGAAAGAGCATTCGTCCTTACCGGACAGTATGAGAAAGTTGTCCCTATGGATATTTACCCTATGCAGCTGTTCAAGGCGATCATTGCTGAAGATATCGACAACATGGAAAACCTGGGGATTTATGAAGTTGCAGAAGAGGATTTTGCACTCTGCGAATTCATCTGTCCTTCTAAGATAGAAATACAGGGAATCGTGAGGAAAGGCCTCGACCTGATGGTTAAAGAAATGAGTTAATAATGTGTTAAATTCAGATAATGAATTCATTACGAAAAAAGTTAGACAAGCTTAAACCTAATTTTGAGGAAGGGGGCAGGTTTGCAAAGCTGAGATCAGTATTTGAAGGATTTGAGTCTTTTATGTTCGTACCGGATAAAGTGACCTTCAGAGGATCACATATCCGCGACAGCATCGACCTGAAGAGGACAATGACCATGGTCATCATTGCATTGCTTCCGGTGCTTCTTTTTGGCGCCTGGAATACAGGGCTTCAGCATTTCAGGTCGGTAGGAATAGAGGCTGGTATCCTGAAAGCATTCTGGTTTGGTTTTGTGAAATTGCTGCCACTCATTATCGTAAGCTATCTTGTGGGGCTTGGCATTGAGTTTATCGCTGCACAGATCCGCGGACATGAGATCAACGAGGGATACCTGGTAACAGGATTGCTGATACCACTGATAGTACCTATAGATATCCCTTTATGGATGCTGGCTCTGGCAGTAGCCTTTGCCGTTATACTAGGTAAAGAGGTTTTCGGAGGTACAGGAATGAACATCTTCAACCCTGCATTGCTTGCAAGGGCATTCCTCTTCTTCAGTTACCCCGGATGGATGACAGGCGATGCTGTATGGACAGAAGGTCTTGTAAAAGGCAGTGGTATAGTAGACGGTTTTTCGGGCGCCACACCATTGTCGCTCTGTGCAGCCGGCGATACTGCCTCCCTTCCCTCGTTCATGGAAATGTTCATAGGAACAATACCCGGATCGGTTGGCGAAACATCAACTATCGCTATTCTCATAGGTGCCCTTATCCTCATTGCAACAGGTATTGGCAGCTGGAAGATCATACTTTCAGTGTTTGCCGGAGGTGCTGCTATGGGATTGCTTCTCAACGCATTCTCAGCTAACACATATATGGAACTCCCCTTTTACTATCATTTTGTGATGGGTGGTTTTGCTTTCGGTGCAGTTTATATGGCAACCGACCCGGTAACAGGATCACAGACAGAAACAGGAAAATGGATCTATGGATTCCTTATCGGAGTGCTTTCCATCTTGTTCAGGGTTCTGAATCCGGCATATCCCGAAGGAGTTATGCTGGCAATACTCCTGATGAACCTTTTTGCACCGCTCATCGATTACTACGTTATCCAGTCACATATAAAAAGGAGGCTCAGAAGAGCCCGCCCGGCTATTAATACCATAAAAAGATGAAGCATTTCAGTAACAGGTATATCTTCATTTTCTCGACAGTAATGGTTGTCGCCGTTGCCGCACTGCTTTCACTTGCCGCAACACTGCTTCAGCCTGCACAGGAAAAGAACCTCGAAATAGAGAAGAAGAAAAACATGCTTGAATCGATAGGTATTACTTCAACACGTGAGAATACCGTCGAACTCTATTCAAAGTATATTACCGAAAGTTTTGTACTTAACTCAGCAGGTCAACCTGTTCAGGGTGTCGATGCATTTACTGTGGTTCTGAGAAATGAACTGAAAAAACCTATCGATCAGCAATACCTTCCCGTTTTCAGGGCTTTCCCCGACGATGGCGAGAAGGTGATAATAATCCCGGTAGAAGGTAAAGGACTCTGGGGCCCCATTTTCGGATATGTCTCACTGAAGTCCGACATGAATACCATCTATGGGGTGAACTTCGACCATAAGGGTGAAACACCTGGCCTCGGAGCAGAGATAAATACCTCAGAATTTGAGGGTATGTTCCCGGGTAAGAAACTCTTTGAGAACGAGAGTTTCGTTTCGGTGAAAGTTAATAAGGGAGGGTCCTATCCGGCCGACCTTCATGGCGTGGATGCAATCTCAGGAGGCACCATAACCAGCAAGGGACTAGAGAAAATGCTCTTCGACTGCCTGACCAAATACAATGACTATCTTCTAAAAAACAGAATATAAGATATGAGTGACAATACCAGAGAGCCGATGTTCTCGGCTAAGAATCTGAAGTTTCTGACAGCACCACTGGCAGATAATAATCCTATTACCGTCCAGGTGCTGGGTATCTGTTCTGCCCTGGCAGTAACGGTAAAGCTTAAGCCTGCAATTGTAATGGCATTATCCGTTACCATCGTTACAGCAATCTCGAACCTTGTTATTTCGGCGATGAGAAAGTCAATACCTGACAGGATAAGGATCATCGTTCAGCTGGTAGTGATAGCTACTATGGTCATACTCGTCGATCAGTTCCTCAAAGCCTTTGTTTTTGATGTCAGCAAGCAGCTCTCTGTATTTGTGGGACTGATAATCACAAACTGCATACTCATGGGCAGGCTCGAGGCTTTTGCCATGTCTAATAAGCCCTGGCCTTCATTCATCGACGGCCTGGGTAACGGAGCAGGCTATGGAATTATCCTTATTGTCGTGGCATTTTGCAGGGAACTGTTCGGCTCAGGCACTATTTATGGCTTCCCTGTAATGGAAAAGATCGGAGCCTACCGGATCGGGTACGAAAACAATGGCATGATAATCCTTCCGCCGATGGCGCTAATACTTGTGGGACTAATAATATGGTTCCATCGCAGCAGGAATAAAAGTCTTATTGAGAAATAGTAAGGAAGAAAGCTATGGAACATTATCTGAATATTTTCATCAAGTCGATCTTTATCGACAATATGATCTTCGCCTTTTTCCTGGGAATGTGTTCATTCCTGGCTGTTTCGAAAAATGTAAAGACAGCTGTAGGCCTGGGAGTAGCGGTGATCTTCGTCCTGTTCATTACAGTACCGGTTAACTTTCTTCTTGAGAAATACCTGCTCAAGAAAGGGGCAATGCTGTGGCTGGGTGAAGGATTTGCAGATGTCGACCTGGGATTCCTTACATTCATGGTTTTTATCGCTGTGATAGCTGCAATGGTTCAGCTTGTAGAAATGGTGGTCGAAAAATTCAGCCCTTCTTTGTACAACTCGCTGGGGATCTTTCTCCCTCTTATAGCAGTGAACTGTGCCATTCTCGGTGCTGCGCTATTTATGCAGGAACGTGAATATGAGAATGTTATCGAAGCTACAGTGTTCGGGGTAGGCTCAGGAGTAGGATGGATGCTCGCTATCGTAGGCCTGGCAGCTATCCGGGAGAAAATGAAATACAGCAACGTCCCGGCACCATTGCGAGGTCTGGGAATTACATTCATCCTTACCGGACTGATGGCAATAGCTTTCATGGGATTCATGGGTATTAAATTATAAAAGAAATTATTATATCATGATATTAGGTTTTTCTACCGTCGTCACAACACTGCTGAGTATCACGGTCTTTCTTGTTATAATACTCCTGCTGGTCGTTATGCTCCTGTATGCCAGGGATAAACTTTCACCAAAAGGAGATGTTAAACTTGAGATCAACGACCGTGAGATTACCGTAACACCAGGCTCCAACCTCCTGATGACCTTGTCGCAAAACGGTGTATTTCTGCCTTCCGCATGCGGCGGAGGTGGAACATGCGGCATGTGTAAATGCCAGGTAATGGAAGGCGGCGGATCAATACTACCCACCGAGACAGGTTTCTTTAACAGGAAAGAACAACAAAATAACTGGAGACTGGGATGCCAGGTAAAGGTAAGGGAACCTCTTAAGATTAAACTTCCCGAATCGGTTCTCGGAATAAAGAAATGGGACTGCGAGGTAGTCTCGAACAGAAATGTCGCAACATTTATCAAGGAATTTGTTGTAAGGCTGCCTGAAGGAGAAGAACTGAATTTTGAGCCGGGTGGTTATATCCAGATAGATGTTCCTAAATACCAGACTTCATTTCGTGATTTTAACATTGAAGAAGAATACAGATCCGACTGGGATGCTTATAAAATGTGGGATCTCTCAATCAAAAACTCTGAAGAGACTTTCAGAGCCTATTCCATGGCAAACTATCCGGCAGAGAAAAACCTTATCAAGCTTAATATCAGGATAGCTACTCCGCCATGGAACAACGCGAAGAAAGAATTCTTAAACGTGCCTCCGGGTATATGCTCATCATATATCTTCTCCAGGAATCCGGGAGATAAGGTTACCATGTCAGGCCCTTATGGCGAGTTCCACATAAAAGATACCGGCGCTGAAATGATCTATATCGGAGGAGGTGCAGGAATGGCTCCGCTGAGATCACATATCTTCCATCTCTTCCGGACACTTGCGACAGATCGCAAAGTATCGTACTGGTATGGAGCACGCTCCCTCAGAGAAGTTTTTTATGAGGAAGAGTTCAGGGAGATAGAGAAACAGTTCCCGAATTTCACATTTAACCTGGCACTTTCAGAACCACTGCCCGAAGATAACTGGAAAGGCTATACCGGGTTTATTCACCAGGTACTGCTCGATAATTACCTGTCCAGAAAGGACGATCCCGAGGATATTGAATACTACTTCTGCGGCCCTCCTGTAATGAATAACGCTGTCGTGAAAATGCTTGACAGCCTCGGTGTGCCCCAGGAAAATATCTCCTTCGACGATTTCGGAATATGAGGAGCTGCATTTATCTTTTCAGCATTGTCATTCTTTTTACTTCAGCTTGCAGGGAGAAGCCGGAATTCTCAAATTTTGCAGGGACAGCACAGGGAACAACCTATAGCATCGTATTTGAAAATTCACCAAAGCTGGATCCTTTCGCCCTGAAAGCAGAAATTGAAAAGATCCTGGACGATTTCGATATGTCATTGTCGCTTTATAAAGATTCCTCTATTCTGTCCAGAATAAACCGTAACGAAGATGTAATGCCCGATGAATACTTCATAGAAGTCTTCAGACGATCAGTCGAAATCTCATACCTGACAAAGGGGGCATTTGATATCACCGTTGGTCCGCTGGTGAGAGCCTGGGGTTTCGGGCCCGATGAACATAAGGATGTGTCGGCACAAAAAGTCGACAGCCTTCTCTGCCTGGTGGGTATTGATAAATTGAAACTGACTGACGGAAAGATTGTTAAGTCGGACCCGCGGGTAAAGCTCGATTTCAATGCAATAGCCCAGGGTTATTCGGTCGATGTATTAAGCAATTACCTGCTTGAGAAAGGGATTAAGAACAGCCTCGTAGAGATAGGTGGTGAAGTACGTGCAAGAGGTAGCAAGAACGGAAATCCCTGGAGAATAGGCATCGACAGGCCTGAAGATAATAACATGATCCCCGGTCAGAACCTTTCAGCAGTCATGGAGATGGAGGACCGTTCATTGGCCACTTCAGGTAATTACAGAAAATTCTATGTCGAAAACGGGATTAAATATTCACATACCATAAATCCTTTTTCGGGGTATCCTGCAAAAAACAGGCTGCTTAGCGCTACGATACTTGCATCCGATTGTGCAACAGCCGACGGAATTGCAACAGCTTGCATGGTTATGGGTAAGGAAAAATCTATAGAATTCCTTGACCTGCACCCGGAATATGATGCTTACTTAATCTATTCCGATGAAGAAGGCAATTTTAAAACATGGATGTCGGAAAACTTAAAGGGACTGGTATTTGAAGAATGAACCCCCCATCCCCACTGAAGGGGGACTAAAGCCGTTACCTATTATAAATCTGTTGGAGGTTTTAAATCCCATTTAGGGGGTGCCCAGCTCGAGGGGCGGGGATTCTTGAACCACAAGTTGAGCACTCTGACATATCTTCACCCGGATTACAACCAATATCTGTCTTCTGTGCACAGGTAATTCCCCTTTTCTGCATTTCCTTGTTGTGGCTTATATGGGTATCAGGAAACTGCCCTTTCTTTTTTATCAGGATCCTTATACCCAGCAGCACCAGCACGAGAGTCAACATTAATAAACTAATTATCAGTAATTTAATAAACATAAGTTACCAGTCATTGATTGAGTTTACAAAGATACTCATCATTTGATCATGTTATTTAAACAACTGCCCGTGATAATTGTTTATTGTATGAAATTTATTGAATATACATCATGAAGCATAACGAAAAGAATACAGTGATAAATCTTTCAAAGAATGAAATACTCTCCGACTACCGCCTTGCAAATCTAAGTCGGAACCTTAGTATTATAGGCCGCCGTGAGGTTCTTTCCGGAAAAGCCAAGTTTGGGATCTTTGGCGATGGGAAGGAAATCATCCAGATAGCGCTGGCAAAACAGTTCAGGGATGGCGACTGGCGATCGGGATATTACCGCGACCAGACATGGATGATGGCCATGGGTCTCTATGACAGCGTCCAGTTCTTCCACCAGCTCTATGGAAATACCGATCGCGATATTAATCCCGGCAGCGGTGGAAGAGTGTTCAATAATCATTTCTCAACCCCGAACATCAATCCTGACGGCACATGGCGCGATCTTACAAAACAGAAAAATTCATCATCCGATATTTCTCCTACAGCGGGACAGATGCCACGCCTGCTAGGGCTGGCATATGCTTCGAAACTCTTCAGGCAGAATAAAGATCTCCACCGTTTTACCGGCCTTTCAATAAAAGGAAACGAAGTTGCTTTCGGATCTATAGGCGATGCAAGCACCAGCGAAGGTCATTTCTGGGAAACAATAAACGCAGCAGGTGTTCTGCAAGTGCCCATGGCCGTCTCAGTGTACGACGACGGTTATGGGATCTCCGTCCCGAAAAAGTATCAGACAACCAAGGGCAGCATTTCTGAGATCCTTAAGGGCTTTGAGGCTGAGCCGGAGAAACCGGGCTACAGGATATATAAAGGTAAAGGATGGGATTATCACGGACTTATAAAAATGTATGAGGAGGGAATCGCAGTATGCCGTAATGAACATGTTCCTGTACTCTTCCATATAGAAGAAGTAACACAGCCGCTGGGCCATTCCACCTCGGGATCACACGAGCGTTATAAAAGTGAGGAGAGGCTCAGGTGGGAAGAAGAATTTGATCCGATCCGTAAAATGAAGGAGTGGATAACAGATCAGAAGATTGCAACACCTGAAGAGCTGGATAAGCTTGCCGGGGAAGCTGAAGAAGAAGCAAAGCAGGCAAGGAAGAAAGGTTGGGAAATGTTCCAGCATCCCATACGCATCGAGAGGGATGCCCTGGTAAAGATCATCGGCGACCGTAAATGCAGGTGTGCCGAGGATACAAAGGAATCGACGGTTGAAAAGATAACCGAAGACCTTATGAACATTGCAGCACCTATCAGGAAAGATAACTTCATGGCTGCCCGTAAGATACTCAGGAATGTATGCGAGACATGTGTAAAATCTGATAACCTGCGGGAGGAGCTTCATGGCTGGCTTAAACGTAATTATGCCGATGCGGCATTCAGCTATAACTCATTTCTATATAACGAAACACCTGCCTCGGTTATGAATGTAAAGCCGGTAGCTCCTTTATATTCAGATAGTTCTCCGGAGGTTCCAGGGCGTCAGGTCTTACGTGAAAACTACGACCGGCTCTTTTCAAAATACCCTCTGTTGGTCACTTTTGGAGAAGATACAGGTAACATAGGTGGTGTTAACCAGACACTCGAAGGATTACAGAAAAAATATGGCGAGCTCAGGATCTCGGATACAGGTATCAGGGAAGCGACAATCCTAGGGCAGGGAAT
>JAKLFN010000479.1 GCA_022711195.1 Bacteroidota bacterium | reverse complement strand
CGCGTGCAGAGCGAAGAGATCATACAGGAGCTTGTCGTGTTGGATGCGCTGGGCCGAATCGTGCTGCGTTCGGCACCGCGCACCACCGCGGCCTCGGTGCGGATCGCCTCGGCGGGCGTTTACACGGTCCACGTCAACACGGGCACTTCGGAGCACGTGAGCAAGCTCGTGGTCGAAGGTCATTGAGGTCCCTTAGGCAGGCTCTGTCACGCGCTGCGGTCATCTATCTTCGAGCCTCGCCTTCGCCCATCAGGCTTCGGCGCGCAACGCATGGCAAGGAAGACCATCTCCTGGCCCCTCGCCCTTCGCCTTCGCGTAGCCGCTTCGGCGGAGCAAGGCCAGCCCCCGAAAGCAAGGACCAGATCCGCAACTGATGGATTGGCAGACCCTGTCGAGTATTGTCTGGAAAGGTCACTATGTAGCCTATGCGGTTTGGACTGTTCTAGCGATCCTCATTGCTCGGGATCTGATCAAGGGTGACCGCGGCATCCTCAAGGTCCATGTGTTGTACTTGGTCAATAGCGGCTCCTTCCTTCTTGCCTACGGAATGATCCTTCACTTGGCACTGATCGTTCTCGGTCCGAAGGATGTTGAA
>JAKLFN010000478.1 GCA_022711195.1 Bacteroidota bacterium | reverse complement strand
CATGGCTGTTGATAAGCTGGTACTTCCAAGACTTATTGACAAGACTTATTTGATACCCCTGTGCTGTGGATAAGCTCCAACAAGTAGAGTAATATATTTTTAAAGTAATATTTTATACATGGTTTCTATCTAATCAATATAATTGTATATTAATCTAGAAAACTATAATACACTTTCCTGCCGCTTCAGCCATTTTTTAACATCTTTGATCAGGGGTTTCTTGAACTCCTCAGGCGCCAGGATTACGATATTAGGAATCCATGATTTGAGGATATTGATAATGGCCTCGTACTGGCCTACCCGGAAAGAAACAACAAGCGAACCGTCGGGTCTCTCTTCTTTGATCTCCTGGGTTGGGAACATCTTCCGTCGCCTAAAATAATGACTGACCTTGGCATCGATAAGCACCGTAACCTCCAGATTCATATTGTCGGTAAACCAGATATTGGCACCGCGCTGCATCACAGTATCTAGATTTGCCGGTATGGACTTAAAACAGGTTTTTAATAGGCAGAAATCCTTTATCCGGTCGAGGGCGTAGCGTTTGAGAATGCGCGTGGCCGTCTCATTGCCAATGAGATACCAGAACCCGCCAAAATAGGCGA
>JAKLFN010000477.1 GCA_022711195.1 Bacteroidota bacterium | reverse complement strand
ATTCCAAGACGAACTGCCATATCCTGAAGGTCGCAATGACCGCTCTTTGGACAGGTTAAGCAATCCTTTGGGTGATCCGAAAGGATTAACTCCATAACTGTACGACGAGCGTTGATAACACGGGTAGTATGAGTTTTAACCACCATGCCATTCATACAGTCGGTAGAGCAGCTAGGAGCAAGATTTCTACGTCCTTCAACCTCTACAACACAAATTCTACAGCCAGCGGGTTTATTCTCAACCTTAAGGTCATGCAAATCCATGTAGCAAAGAACAGGAATGTCAATTCCTAAACTTTTGGCAGCTTTGTAAATAGTTGTACCCTTGGGTACCTCTATTTCTCTATTATCTATTGTAAGTTTTACTGTTTCCATTGTTCACCCCTAATTATTGAATGCTAATAGCATTGAATTTACATTTCTCAATACATGCACCACACTTGATACAAATTGCAGTGTCGATTTCATGAGGTTTCTTACGCTCACCGCTGATTGCATTAACAGGACAGTTACGAGCACATGCTGTACATCCAACGCAAGCCTCAGCATCAATTACATACTGCATTAACGACTTACACTGACCAGCAGGACACTTTCTATCGTTAACGTG
>JAKLFN010000476.1 GCA_022711195.1 Bacteroidota bacterium | reverse complement strand
GTTCCTGCAGGCCTTCTTCCTCCAGCACCTCTGCCAGCGCGTTGTGAGCTGTTCCGTGTCCGCATCCGGGACAATAGTGCATGACGTTATCCGTCATCAGCTTCGACTTCTTATAAGTCAGGTTCTCAGGCTTGATTATATCATTGAATGTTATGTCTGCCATAATGGTTATCCTTTAATGAATGATTTCAGGTTTTCAAGCACCTCTTCGGGGGTGGGTATCATGCCACCCATTCTTCCGT
The DNA here is from genome assembly GCA_022711195.1 of Bacteroidota bacterium. Next base: position 368 of record JAKLFN010000476.1, on the reverse strand, counting down.
AGTGGCTGACACGAGTTTTCCCGTTGACGGAAAGCATTACATCTTCCACCATCTGGCCTGCGCTCATTTCCACGGCCAGCATACCCTTCACCCTGTCAGCAAGTTCATTGAGTCTCTTTTTCGGGAAGGGGAAAAGTGTTATCGGCCTCAGCAGACCGGCTTTGATGCCTTCGGCCCTTGCCAGCTGGAGTGCCTTCTGACACAGTCTTGCGCTGGTTCCGTATGCCACGAAAAGATATTCGGCATCTTCAGTCATGAATTCCTCGAAGCGAACCTCCTTCTCCTCCATCTCATGATATTTGGCAATCAGCTTAAGGTTAAACTTCTCCTGACGTTCTGAATCCAGGTCAAGGGAAGTGATTATGTTT
>JAKLFN010000475.1 GCA_022711195.1 Bacteroidota bacterium | reverse complement strand
CAAAAAGGGAGCTGTTGAAGGCCTTCTTGCATCACGCTACAAGGGTCTTGAGATCACAGGACTATATGAGGTACATAATCCGATACCAAAAGCCGACAGACTGAAATGGTACTACGGTGCAGGAGCTCATCTTGGTTTTTATAATGGTGATAATACGAAATGGGACGATGATGAGGGGAATTATACATCTCTGGGGCTGGATCTTATACTGGGACTTGAATACAGTTTTTCAGAAGTTCCGATTAACCTTGGTCTGGACTGGAAGCCGGAGTTTAATCTTCTCGGATACTCAAAGTTCATAGGCGACGGTGTAGCGCTGTCAGTGAGATTCATATTCTGACCCCCCCGGATCATAGTATCTACGTATTTTAATACGTATTTTAATACGTATTAAAATACGTATTAAAATACGTAGATATTAATAAAATTACAACAAATACTGTCAGCCGGCAAAAGGTTTTTTTCATATTCATCGGAAATATTTCTCTCAATTCGGCTGTAATTATTATTTTTAGATTGATTTACCAAACTCAATCTAACGATTAATAATATGAAGAAGAATCTGTCAGTTTTGTTGTTTTTCTGCTTTTTGCCTTTCGTTGCATATACGCAGAA
>JAKLFN010000474.1 GCA_022711195.1 Bacteroidota bacterium | reverse complement strand
AATATATATTTACCTGAGGAAATTTTTATCAGTGTTTTGTCATCATTTACAGTAAATTCAGAAATATAGTCCACATTTTTAATGTTTTGCCCCGACTCTGTTATTTTTTCAGGATCAGCGGAAGGTATTTTTACAATGGCGGAACAACCGACAGGTATTATCACTGTCATCTCAAGGGAATCGTTCTCTATGCTCCAGTTGCTTGTAATTTTTCCGTGAATTGTGTTTAACGATGCATTAACATATTTTAAGTCACCGACAATCTGAGGGTCAATGACAATCATTTCATAAGCTGTTGATCCGCTATCCTGGCGTATTCCTCCCAGTCCACTGTAGAACCATTCCATCAGGTGGCCCAGCATCAGGTGGTTGTTCGATACATATTTCAATGCTGCCCATGATTCAGTAAGGGCTGTTGCCCCTTTCGAAAGCTGGTACCCGTAGCCGGGAACATCGCTGCGGCAGTTCATGTCATAGATAAGTTGCGAATATCCTTCTTGTTCAAGCACCCTCAGGAGATACCTGTATCCAATGTCTCCGGCTGTAAGTGCTTTTTTGTCTTTATTAATTGATTCAACAAGGTTCTGAACAAGCTGACTCCTTAAATTTTCATCAGGC
>JAKLFN010000473.1 GCA_022711195.1 Bacteroidota bacterium | reverse complement strand
GGGCGCGCCCTGATCGGGCAGATGAAACAAGCCATGGCGAATGAGGACCTGATCGGCTTTGAAGATACCCTGACGGATTATAGCGAACTTTTGAGAGCGCACATCGCCAAGGAAAACGGTTTCCTCTTTCCCTTGGCGGATCACGTAATCAGCGAACAGGAGCAGTTGGAGCTCTACGAACGCTTTGAAGCCCACGAAGAAACGGTGATTGGGCAGGGCGTGCATGAAGAATTGCACGCCAACATTCATAAATGGGAAGTACAATTCGGTCTGTAATCGACTGAACTAAAAAAAATACTTGGAGGATGTTTTTATATGGATATGTTTTGTTATCAATGCCAGGAAACCGCTAAGAATTATGGCTGCACGCGTAAGGGCGTATGCGGGAAGAACGCCGAAGTCGCCGGCTTGCAAGACTTGTTGACCTACCTGCTTAAGGGTATCTCCTTTTGGGGCACACGCGGCAGGGGCATGGGCGTCTCGGACGAAGAGACCGACTTGTTCGTTGCCCAGTCGCTCTTTGCGACCATCACCAACGCGAATTTTGACCCCGAAGCTTTCGTGCGGCTGATAAAGAAAGCCATCGAACTGCGCGAAGCGCTGCGCATACGCGCCCAGAC
>JAKLFN010000472.1 GCA_022711195.1 Bacteroidota bacterium | reverse complement strand
GCCCTGAGGTTATACCCGGCAGGAACCTCTGCAAGGCAAACCGGAAGTCCCGCTCCGGATAAGAATCTTGAAACAATAAGCTTTACTGATCTTAAGGTTGCAAACTGCACTTCTCCCGGAGTATATGATATTCTTATCGATTATGGAAAGGGTAAGAAATATGAATGGAGAAAGAACATTGCTGTAACCACTGGCAGCAAAACAGACATTAAATAGAGGCTGTAGAGGCTGTAGAGGCTGTAAAGGCTGTAAAGGCTGTAGAGGCTGTAGAGGTATTAATTAATGCCTTTATAGCCTTTAAAGCTTTTATAGCCTTTATTGCCTTACAAATGGTGCCTGATATTATTTTTTTCTAAATTGCGCATAGTATTTATTTACTAAAATCATAAAAAATGATCAGACTTGGCTTTGTAAGCGCTGTACTGGGCGATCTATCACTGGACGAAGTAATACATTTTGCTTCAGAAACAGGGTATTCATGCGTTGAACTGATGTGCTGGCCCGAGGGTAAAGCAGACCGCCGGTATTCAGGAGTGACACATATCAATGTGGCTGATCTTCCCGACAATGAGATAAACAGAATAAAGGACCTTCTCAGAAAGAAAAACGTAACTATATCAGGTT
>JAKLFN010000471.1 GCA_022711195.1 Bacteroidota bacterium | reverse complement strand
CCAACGAGAACCTGATGCTTATGCATAACGGTCAGATTGCGGCAGTGCTTCTCTATACGGCAATTAGCATCTTCCTCGGATTCCTAGCTGTATATATCGGTTATGTTATCACAAATCTGTTCTGATCATGGAAAAGATGTCACATTCAGTCCTTAAGGTATATGCAAGTTCCACTGACAGGCTTGGTTCACGGCTTCTCTATGAGGAACTGGTACACAGGGCAAGGGAGGCGGGCCTGTCCGGTGCCACAGTATTCAGGGGTGTCATGGGTTACGGTCTGAGCAGCCAGATCCACAGTTCACGGTTCTGGGAACTGACTGAGAAGCTTCCGGTTGTGATTGAGATTGTTGATACAGAAGAAAAAATAGAAAAGTTCTACTCTGTTCTCAGCCCTGAACTCGAATCTCTTCCCAAAGGCTGCCTTGTCACTATAACCCCTGTGGAGATACGAATGCACAAGCACGGCGCTAGAAAAGGGACCAACTGACCCGCCAGGACAGTCCGGGCCAATGTATGCCACCCTCAGGCAAATAGCCGGTCCTGGATGCAAGCCACTGGCAAATCGCCGGTCCTGGATGCCAGCCACTGGCAAATCACCGGCCCTGGATGCCAGCCACTGGCAAAT
>JAKLFN010000470.1 GCA_022711195.1 Bacteroidota bacterium | reverse complement strand
ATGAAACTAAGAACTAAAGGAATCAGTAACTTTTTCATATAGGATGTTTTATATAAATATAAAGGTAGAATTATTTGTTGTAATAGTTTTTAAAATACTACTTAATGTTCCTTGTAATAAATTTTAATACCAGGGAGATTTCTCATCCCTATAAATCTGCCTTCCCCGATCCGCCTTAGCGAGACTACTAATGACAAGACCATCTAAGCTGCATATTATTAGGCATCTGGGCACCCGAATAATCTGCTTTTTAAGCCACGAAGTGGCAAAATATGAATAACCCCCGGTGCAGCCGGGGGTGGGTTACTACTCAGTGATGTAAGCCCTGAAAGGGCGTAATATGCCACAACAAGATTCTGTTTATCACCCGGGAGATTCTTCTCCCGCTCAGGCGGGATCAGAATGACAGTTGCTCCGGGTGGGGAAGGGGGAAGAAGCGGCGATTCGCGACGTAATCCGATGGTTTGCCTGGCTCCAGGTGCGAATCGCCGCTTCTTCCCCTTATCTCCAAAAAGGAATCTGTCATCCTGAACGCCGCCACCGAAACGGAGTGAAGGTGGCAAGTGAAGGATCTCCATGCCTTACCATCCATTTTATAAGAAACAACGGTCATCCCGAATCCCAGG
>JAKLFN010000047.1 GCA_022711195.1 Bacteroidota bacterium | reverse complement strand
ACCATTATCAGGGCAGAGCCTGGAGACTGCCCATAGAATGCAACATGCAAAAGATGAAACAGTGCAAAAACTCCGGAAGTAATGACCACGCTTCTGATTCTTCCTCTTCTTATGCTGCCCCAGCTCCGGATAAGAATATACAGAAAAGCCCCTCTGAAAAGGATTTCTTCACCAAGGCAGTTTGCGATACCGGCTATCAATATGTTACCGGAGGCTGAAAAGTCTGTGATGGTTGATAAATCAAACCTCAGGGTGCCAAAAAAAGAATAAAGAGAAGCAAGTGCAAAAAATATGGTTCCTGCAATGGAGATAAGCCAGACCTGAAGCCTCCCTGGTTGCAGTATGCCTGAATTTTTCAGCCAGCCAAGCTGCCATAAAAGAATGATGACGAAAATGATTCCAGCCAGGTGACCGATGAGGGTGGTTACCGGATCCCCGAATTCTTTATTAAACAGACCTGTTGCCATGCCGGAAAAAAGCATAACAAGAATGAACCAGGTAATCGTAAGGGTTATCGCAGACAAGACAGGACTTTGTTCAAAAAAGGACCGTAATCTTTTCATTTTACTTAAATTAACAATGAAATAAATTTAGGTTTTATCTTAATAAGGTGAAAATCAGATTTTACGGAATGAACATATGGATCAACATCCGGCAGCGAAAAACTGCCAGATAAATGGGTTCGCCCTTTATAATAGCAGAACAGCACAAACGTCATCGGAAGAATAGTATACGGATGTTGACAGAGACCCTCTTGATGCATACTTTCTTAATACAGAAGTCTGATCTGGCAGTTCTCAAAAAAGTGTCTTCAGGATTAAACTTTTTCTGCAACAATAAGGCTGATAGTCATCCCATTAAAAAACAATTTTTCAGCCTTCAGGATGTTAAAATTCTGACTGCCTATCAATTGTTCAACATCAGCAGCCGTGAACATATTCAGATGCAATGGAAAGATTCCAAGTCGCTTCATTAATCGATACGAGGCAAATTCCAATCTGGTCCCAAAACTCATTCTGTCTCTGAAACATGCTGTTTCAGATATAAACAAGCCACCTGGTTTCAGTAATTCGTTAATTCTCAGAATTACCTTTTCACTGTCATCCAGCAAATGAATTATCGAGTATGCAATTATTTTATCGAATGTTGCTTTTCCAAGATCATCCTTAAAAATTGTACCGAAAGAGAAGGATGCATTTTTAACATTGCCTGCATTTAACTTTTTTATTGCCAGGCTGATCATCTCAGAAGAGATATCCAGTCCGTGAATATGTCTGACCCCGCCTGCAAGTTCCATGGTTTTGGTGCCTGTAGCACAACCGAAGTCAAGAACATTATCATCCGGATTCAGATATTCTTTTGTTCTGGAAATTATTTCACTGGATGCAATTTCAAATTTCTTCTGGTTGTTGTCAAATCTTACTGCCTGCTTATCCCAGAATATTTCAGCTTTATTTTTCATGATTTTTGAAATTAAGGATCGCTCTAACTTGAAAACTTTTTTCTGCCAGCAAATCATGTCATTTACAGTTGCAACCCCTGGCACCAAAATTCCATCCCGGGAAATGCCTTGCAGGATTTTCGCCCTTTTTAATACAAAACAAGTTAAACAAACTGAATATCAGAGTCAAATAAAATTATTAACTAAAACCTGATTGATTTTTTGTTAAAAGCTTTTAGCTGCGAATGAAAAGATGCTCCTTCGGGAAAAGGAACGACAAAATGGGCAACGGTTACAGGCCGCCGGATAGAACTGGCAACTGATTTGCGTCTGAAGTATTTGGATTGATTATTATCTCGTTATTGTTTCCAGACAAAACCCCGGGGAACTATTTTCATTAGACAGATTTCATCCCCCATTTTGATGCTTTTGAGCAACTCTACATCAACCTCGCAGCCAAAGGCCTTTTCAAAAAGAACCTTGCTGTATCCGGTTGTGCACTGGCACCAGGTGTCGGTAACCAGACGGTCTACCTCAGCAAGCATAGGGCAGGGGCAATAAGGAAAATGAAGCATTATGGCTTCATCAGAATATGACATGCCAGCAGCTCTTGCCTTTTCATGAGAACAGAATTCCTCAAGGGAATGTGATGATTCAACGAGGCTTTTCAGAAGCTCATACCTTTCATCCATACCGTATCCGCACTGGCAGTTCATTCTGATCTTCTTCAGTGTATCAGGGTCAAACTCCTTTTCAAGCCTGAACATAGTATTCTTGACCCATGCGGCATTATCCTCCGGTTCTGGTCCCTTTATTACCCTGGCAGCTGTTTCCTCATCGCTGGCTTCTTTTACAGCGTTGTAAATCACCTGTTCCTGAATCTTCCTGATATCAAACATGTTCCTTTTGAATAAAATGGATTTGTGATTGGCAATTTACAAATTGAGACGCAATAAATTGCGTCTCTACGAATAAATCACGAACTCATCTGATGGGCCCTGAGGGCAAATTCGTAATCGCGTGTGGTATAATTGTCATAATGAAATTTAGACCAGTAGGAACTCTGAATAAGATGATACCGCCTGTATCTTGATACTGAAATGGGTTTTCCTTCCATAACTCCCATTACTACCGCGGAAGCATTGCTTTCAACTTCGTATTCGTCCCTTCCGAAATGCTTGGCGAAATACCTTCCCGGTCTGCCATGAAGTCCGGGTACGAACTGGATAGCTATCGATTCCACTGTGTTTTCGAAGAAAACCTGCTTCCCTTCCTCAATCCTCTTATTGATCTTATCCGATCTGAATTTCTTCAGAAACCTCCTTAATGGTGCTTTAAACATGGCTAGATTAAAAGACTATTTGACTAACTACCCAGATAAAACGAGACCGGGCAGCCGCTTATTGTCTTATAATCTTCTGAAAGGTACAAAACGGACCAGTGTAAGGCGTTTCTCCTCAGTTTTTCCGCCTTTCTTTTCGAGCAGGATCAGTTCCTGTACCGACGACGGAGGGCCGACCGGAATGACGAGTCTGCCGTTATCTGCGAGCTGGTCTATTAACGGCCGGGGTATCTCCTGTGCTGCTGCAGTAACAATGATGATGTCAAAAGGAGCATGTTCCTCCCAACCCTGATAGCCGTCGCCATATTTACAGGTAATATTTTTGTAACCCAGATTTCCAAGCAACTCACAGGATTCCCTTGCAAGCTCCGGTACGATTTCAATTGTATAAACCTCCTTCACTATTTCACCCAGAATGGCAGCCTGATAACCTGAGCCGGTTCCTATCTCAAGGGCTTTCTTATATGAAGCTGGTTTTACCACTTCCGTCATGTATGCTACAATGTATGGCTGCGAGATGGTTTGTCCATAACCGATGGGAAGAGGGTTATCGTCGTATGCCCTGCTCTCATACTCCGTCGGCACAAAAAGATGCCTCGGAACCTTTCGAATGGCTTTCAGGGTAAGCTGATCGGAAACACCTCGGCTGACAATCTGCTCCCTGACCATTTTCTCCCGCAGGGCCAGGTATTTGTCGTCGGATTGCGATGCAGAAGCTGCCATTATTACAATTATTGCTGCAACCAAAAAACTCATCCCTGCCAGTTTCCTCCAATATACACTATTCCGGGGATAAAAGCAAACATGAACATCAGGACGGAACCCTTAGCTGTAGCCCACCAGGGAAAGAAAACCGTTTCCAAGAAACTGCATTGCGGGCCATATCGGGAACAGGTTAAGATCGGTAAATACAGTGACAAGAATGAGCCCGAGAAAGATATATGATCCGTATTTATAGAGTCCTTCGTGAAACTTTGGATATTTCCTGAACTGGTTGAGCAACAGGTGCGATCCGTCGAGAGGGGGCAGCGGAATCAGGTTAAAGATAAACAACCCCCAGTTGATATAGATTGCATAAAGCAAAAGATCCCTTGTAATACTTATCCAGTCTCTGAAAAATCCTGCAGTGTAATGCGAGAACAGCGAAAATACCACCGAAAGGACCATGGCTGTGAGAGCGTTGGAAAGTGGTCCTGCAACAGCGATCTTCATTACATCCTTCCGGGGATTTCTCAGGTTTTGTTCATTGAACTGAACAGGCTTTGCCCATCCGAATCCTGCCACGAGGAGCATTACAAATCCAAGCGGATCAATATGCTTAAGGGGGTTAAGAGTAACCCTTCCCATCTGTTCGGAGGTTGTATCGCCGCATTTTTTAGCCATCCAGGCATGGCTGAATTCATGCACGGTCAGTCCGAGGATTATTCCCGGAAGAAATTCGAGAGTTCGTGAAATTGCCAGATTTCCCATTCAGATCCTGCTCTTTTTGACTGGCATCCAGAAATCCTTCTCGGTGAGTTTGCATTCCTTGATCATTTTCCTTGCATACTCGGCGCCGGAGAAGTTTTCATCGGCATTGTTTGTTCCGACAGTGAATTTAATTCCGGCTTTCTTTGCCCTTTTTATAAAATCCGCTGAAGGTATCTCGTACCTGTTATTGATCTCTATTGCAATATTATTGGCTTTGGCTGCATTTATAACCTTGTCCATTCTTTCATCTGTCCAGAAGCTTTCATACCTGTCAGCCATCTGTTTTGGCAGAAAAGTAGGATTCACATAAATGTTTATTGGTTCAGTATTCAGAATGGTAACAAGAGTATTTACCATATAATCCATGAACTCCTGTTCATCATCTATCCAGGTTTCCTCAGGCATCCATATCCTGTTTCTTCTTCCCTTTGCATCGGTAAAGGTCATGCAATCGGTAAAAACATAATCGAACTTGTTCATTGATTCCTTTGAAAAGATATTCATCCATTCCCTGCCTTCAGCCTGCATGGCAAAATAGAACTGGGGATAATTCCTGAGTATCGCAACTACTGAATCAATCTGGCTGTCTTTGTGAATCGGGAATCCCAGTCCGCAATTCACGGCGATCCCGTATTCAATGTTCTCTGCTTTGGATTTTGCTACGGCATCGTCGATTGTAAGCTTTCCCTTGAGATGAACGTGAAGGTCTGTGATTTTCATTTCCCGGGTGTTATTGCAGCCGGTAAAAAAGACGGATATAAGTAAAAGGGCAGGAATAAGGTTTTTTCTCATGACAATAGTATTAAGTAAAGTTACGGTCGGGGCAAAAAGCCGGCATAAAACTAATCAAAACATCAGTATCCTCAGCAAATTGGAAGAGGAATCTGGAAATAGCCGGTGATGTCAGGGCTTCTTTTCAAAAAAAACTCTTAGGTTTACGCATTATTAAGCCATACCGATGAAGTTAAAATTCCTGACAACCCTGCTCGCCTTTTTTCCCTGTTTGTTAATATCTCAGGAAGTACCGAAGGCTGAAGTATACCTTCTGACATGCGGTCCGGGAACGGAGATTTATTCCGTTTATGGTCACAGCGCCCTCAGGATAGTGGTACCTGAAAGGAACAGCGATATTGTGTATAACTGGGGAGTTTTTGATTTCAGCACCCCGAATTTTGCATGGCGTTTTGCAAGGGGCAGGCTCGATTATTCTCTTGGCGTAAGCTCGTATGAGAGTTTTCTGCGAGACTATTACATGGAAAAAAGATGGGTTCTTGAACAGAAGATAAACATCGATTCTGCGCAGACAGCTAAGCTTTTTGCCCTGATAGCAGAGAATCTGAAGCCGGAGAATATAAATTACAGGTATGATTTTTTCTATGATGACTGTTCCACAAGGATCCGGGATCTGCTCGAAAAGGCGGTAGGAGAGGACCTGATCTATCCTCCCGACGAACCCCGGAGCAGTCTTCCTACTTTCCGGGACCTTATAAGCAAATATGAAAAGGGTTACCACTGGAGAAGGGCAGGGATCGACCTGCTGATCGGTACTGAAGGCGACAAAAAAGCTTCATTCCGCGATATGATGTTCCTGCCTGTTGAAATGAAAGACGGGCTTTCGGAAACAAATATAAGAAGGGAAGGCAAACTGATCCCGCTTTTGTCAAACCCTGTTCTGGCGCTGGATTTTGAATCACCGGTAGTCAGGGGGAATATGCTGACAGGTCCCTTCCTTGTTTTCGGTTTTTTGCTCGTTTTATGCATTGCCCTTACCGGCCTGTTCAGGGGTAAGAAAATAAACCGGGTTATAGACATAGTGGTTTTTTCAATATTTTCCATACTGGCTCTGCTTATGATATTCTTCAACCTGTTCACCGATCATCAGCAGTTAAAAACTAACCTGAATATTATCTGGCTGAGTCCCTTTATCATTCTTTGTCTTATCAGCCTGATTCTTAATAAAGACTGGAAGCTATGGTTCAGGATAGTTTTTTTTCTTTCTCTGGGGTTTCTTGCATTTCTCGTAATCCTTCCCCAGGATATAAATAACTCATTTGTACCGCTTATCGGAATGCTGATAGTTCGAAGTTCCATACGCTCCGGATTTTCATGGAACCCCCTTACAATACCTTATTTAACACAACTTTAACACTTTTTAACTCCTTATTATCATTCTGTAGTCTTCTTTTGTGTCGGGCAAAAGCAGGACGTTTTTTATGGTTCTGCATCATTGTTATTTAGTTAAATTTGCGACTTAAATCAAAAGAAATGGAGCAGACAGCCGATATCAGGATATTAAATGAAAAAATTGAGAAGGAGAGCTCATTTGTAGACATCATCCGGATGGAAATGAATAAGGTAATTGTTGGCCAGAAACATCTTACCGATTCACTTCTTATAGGTCTCCTTGCAAACGGTCACATTCTTCTTGAAGGTGTTCCGGGGCTTGCAAAGACACTTGCCATAAAATCATTGGCATCGATAATTGATGCAAGGTTTGCCAGAATACAGTTCACCCCCGATCTGCTGCCGGCCGACCTTACCGGAACAATGATATACAGTCAGAAAAAGGAAGAATTCATTGTAAAGAAAGGACCCATATTCGCAAATTTCATACTTGCCGATGAGATAAACAGATCGCCTGCCAAGGTTCAGAGCGCCCTTCTCGAAGCCATGCAGGAAAGACAGGTAACAATAGGCGAATCGACATACAAGCTTGAAGAGCCCTTCCTGGTTCTTGCAACCCAGAACCCCATTGAACAGGAAGGGACCTATCCTCTTCCCGAAGCCCAGGTCGACAGGTTCATGCTTAAAGTTCTCATTGACTATCCGACAATGGAGGAAGAAAAACTTATTGTCAGGGAGAACCTGGCGAAGAATTTCCCAAAAGCCGGAACCGTCCTGAAGACAGAAGATATTACAAGAGCCAGGAATGTCGTAAGGGAAGTCTATATGGATGAAAAGATAGAAAACTACATACTCAGCATTGTTTTTGCCAGCCGTAATCCGGAAAAATTCGGACTTCCGGCCTTCAGCAACATGATTTCCTACGGTGCATCTCCTCGTGCATCTATCTACCTGGCCCTGGCTTCAAAAGCCTATGCCTTTATCCGCAGGAGAGGTTATGTTATTCCTGAAGACGTAAGGTCGGTTTGTGCAGATGTGATGCGACACAGGATCGGCCTCACCTACGAGGCTGAAGCGGAGAATGTTACTCAGGATAAGATAATAGCAGAGATACTTAATGTTGTGGAGGTACCTTAGAAAACGCAAGAATGCAAGTTAGCAGCCGGCAGTAAGCAGTTGGCAGTAACGCAAGAAAGTCTGCACTCCGCGAACCGCGTGCCACACGCCGGGAACCAGAAACAAGGAACACTACTCAAACGATGGAAGCAGTTGAGCTTATAAAGAAGGTACGAAGGATTGAGATTAAGACCCGTGGTCTTACAAGGCACATCTTTGCCGGTGAGTACCACAGCGCTTTCAAGGGAAGAGGTATTGCCTTCAGCGAAGTCAGGGAATACCAGTACGGTGATGATATACGGAGCATCGACTGGAACGTTACTGCACGCTTCAATCATCCCTGGGTGAAGGTATACGAAGAAGAAAGGGAGCTGACTGTGATGCTGCTGATAGATGTCAGCGGTTCGGGCGACTTTGGTTCCAGGACAGGTTTCAAGCGCGACCTGATGACCGAAATAGCAGCTGTACTGTCATTTTCAGCCATATATAACAACGACAAGATAGGGGTAATCTTTTTTACCGACAAAGTCGAAAAATTCATCCCTCCCCAGAAGGGAAGAAAACACATCCTGAGAATAATAAGGGAACTCCTGGATTGTACGCCGCAGAGCCGCAGAACAGATCTGAGAGAACCACTCAGGTTCCTGACCAATGCCATCAGGAAAAGATGCACTGCTTTCGTGATTTCAGATTTTCTTGCATCCGACTTTGAAGAGGCTCTGAGGATAGCATCAAGCAAGCACGACATAGTGGCTCTCAGGGTGAGCGATCCTCTTGAAAAGGCCCTCCCTGATGTGGGGCTTATGAAAGTGGTCGATTCAGAAACCGGAGAAGAAAAGTGGATCGACACAACATCAAAAAACCTAAGAAAAGCTTATTCCGACTGGCATAACCGTCACTCTGAGTCCTTAACCAATACCATGAAAAAATGCGCTGTCGATTTCACAGAGATCAGCACCGGGGAGGACTATGTCAAACCTCTTATCAAACTTTTTAAAAGCCGATGAAAGGGACAAAGACAGCATACATTGCCATATGCCTTATCCTGTTTATGCTTCCGGGTCTTAAGGGACAGAACATAACCGTTACGGCTGCCTTTGATTCGACAAGAATACTTATCGGCGATCAGGTCGGTTTCACTATAAATATTGAACAGCCTTCAGGCATAAGTCTGGCCCTTCCCGTTTTCAGGGACACCATAAACGGAAAAATAGAGGTCATCGACGGTCCGGACTTCGATACAATAACTATTGGCACAGAAAGAATAAAGATCACTGAAAAATACCTGGTTACTTCTTTTGATTCGGGATATCACCGGGTCGACCCGGTCTATGCAGAACTGGCCGGCACAGACGGGATAAAGAGATACTTTAGCGATTATTCAGTGCTAGAGGTTGCGCGAACAGCCGTTACTCCCCCCGACTCGGCTGAGATTTTTGATATTGAAGGGCCTTACAGGGCTCCGCTTACCGCCGGGGAAGTTATGCCATGGGGCCTGCTTGCCCTTGTTACCGGATTACTGGTATGGCTTATCGTTAAACTCATCAGGCGTCTCAGAAAGGAGAAGAAACAGGAGGTTAAGCCCACCGTTGTTGAACCGGCACACATCGTCGCCTTCAGGGAGCTTGAATTGCTCAGGAATGAGCAGCTATGGCAGAAGGGTGAGACAAAAAGATACTACATCCGGCTTACTGAGATCGTGAGGAAGTATCTTGAAAACAGGTATGGCGTTAACTCGCTCGAACTAACAACATCCGAAACTCTTGATGCGCTTGTAAAAACTGGTTTTAAAAAGAATGAATCATACAACCGGCTCCGGTCGGTTCTTAGTCAGGCCGACCTGGTGAAGTTTGCCAAATACAAGCCTGATCCGGTTGAGAACGATACCGTTTTCAACGAATCCTGGGAGTTCGTTGATACGACCAGGATCGTGGTTCATGAGGAACCCGGGGAAAACGTTGATAAAAATCAGGGAGGGAAGAAATCATGAGCAGGATAGACTTTGCTGATCCCGGTTTTCTTTATCTTCTGTTGCTGATTCCGGCCATTGTTGCCTTCTATATCTTTAAACAGCAAAAGGCATATGCTTCAGTCAGGATGCCCGGGCTTAAGCCACTTGATCTGTCTGTAAAGACCTTCAGAAATTATCTCCGCCATATTCTTTTTGCCATCAGAACGGCTGCCGTTACGCTGTTGATCATAGTTCTTGCAAGGCCTCAGTCGACAGACAGGTTCCAGGATGTTTCTACAGAAGGTATCGACATTGTTCTGGCTCTCGACATATCAGGGAGCATGCTTGCACGCGATTTCAGGCCAAACAGGCTGGAAGCATCAAAGAGTGTGGCTACTGAGTTTATTTCCGGTCGGCCATACGACAGGATAGGACTTGTGGTTTTCAGCGGCGAAACATTCACTCAGTGTCCGCTGACAACCGATCATGCGGTGCTCGTCAACCTTCTCAGGGAAATTGAAAGCGGAATGATAGAGGATGGGACTGCCATCGGGATGGGGCTTGCCAATGCAGTAACCAGGATAAAGGATTCCGAGGCAAAGAGCAAGGTTATTATCCTTCTCACTGACGGGGTGAACAACAGGGGAGAGATAGCTCCTGCAACTGCTGCGGGCATTGCAAAGACATTCGGAGTGAGAGTTTACACTATAGGAGTAGGCAGTATGGGGATGGCTCCCTATCCGGTTCAGACACCATTTGGCACACAATACCAGAACATGCCGGTTGAGATCGATGAGGATATACTTAAAGAAATTGCCGTGAGTACTGGTGGCAGATACTTCAGGGCAACTGACAACAATAAACTTGTTGAGGTTTATTCTGAAATAGACAAGCTTGAAAAGTCAAAGATAGATGTGAGGCAATTCACCAGAAAGCAGGAAGAGTATCTTCTGCTGGCGTTAATCGCTTTTGTTCTTCTGGCTCTTGAATTGCTTATGAGATATACAGTATTGAGGAAACTGACATAAACTGATACCCGATGCAGCTCTTCAGATTCGCAAATCCGGAACTCCTTTACCTCCTGCTCATACTGCCGGTTCTGACAGTCGTTTTTGTTATTAACAGGGTGCGGAGTAGGAATGCCATCAGGAGACTGGGAGATTCTGCCCTGGTTTCGAGGCTGATGCCCGAGTTATCGGGAGTAAGACCAGTTCTGAAATTTGTTTTACTGCTGGCAGGTATAACAGCATTGATAATATCGATCGCCAGGCCTCAGTATGGTTCAAAGCTTGAGGAAGTCAGAAAGCAGGGCGTGGAAGTTATAATTGCACTGGATGTAAGCAACTCCATGCTGGCAGAGGATATACAGCCCGACAGGCTTACCAGGGCCAAACAGGCTATTTCCAGGCTTGTCGACAACCTCACAAACGACAAGATCGGCCTTATTGTGTTTGCCGGCGATGCCTATACTCAGATACCGATCACCACCGATTACGTTTCGGCTAAAATGTTCTTATCCACCATTGGACCCGACATGGTACCAAAACAGGGTACTGCAATCGGTGCTGCAATAAGGCTTGCTTCAAAATCATTCACTCCCGGTGAGGGAAAAAGCAGGGCAATTATCATTATTACAGATGGCGAGAACCATGAGGACGATCCCGTTTCCGAAGCGGAAGAGGCCGCCAAAGCTGGTATCATCATACATGCTATCGGGATAGGATCAGGCCAGGGGGTTCCCATACCGGTTTCCTCCGGAGGGAGAAAAGATTATCTGAAGGATCAGAATGGGACAACTGTTGTCACCCGTCTTGACGAAGAAATATTGAAAAAAATAGCTGTCACCGGCGGGGGAAGCTATATAAGGGCAAGCAGTACGAGCATCGGGCTTGATGAGATTTTCAGTGATATAAGAAAAATGGACCAGAGCGAACTCGAGAGCACTATGTACACTGAATATAATGACCAGTTTCAGATATTTGCGGCACTTGCCATTATATTGATGGTTCTGGAGATTATAATCATGGACAGAAAGAACAGAAAGCTCCGTAATATCAGGTTGTTCAGGTTTAAAATATAAATGACGGAAATATGCTGAAGCAAATAAAAAGACATACTGAATCGTTGTTTAGTGCGGAAATCATTTTTTTGTCAGCGCTTCTTATGTTCAGTGGATCTGCGTTTGCACAGGGTGAAAGGAAGTTCATAAGGCAGGGCAACCGTGAATTTGAAAAGCAGAAATATTCTGAATCGGAGATTTCCTACCGGAGAGCCGTCGATAAGAATAAAGGTTCGGCGGATGCAGTTTTCAATACGGGGGATGCTCTTTACAAACAGG
>JAKLFN010000469.1 GCA_022711195.1 Bacteroidota bacterium | reverse complement strand
GAGAGGGCATCCCGTACGGCAGAGGTGTAAAGATACTGGAATCCGACCTGAACCTGAAGGCCGGGGCGTGAGCCTACTATATCGATAATACCTTCTTCTTCTTCCCGGCTTGAGCAGACAGGCTTTTCGAGGTAGATCCTCTTTACATGGTCCATGACTGCTGCTGCTTTGAAATGTTGATAATGGATCTTATTGGGACCAAGGATGAAAATTGTGCTGATTCTTTTATCGGCCAGAAGTTCTTCAGGCGGGCAGGCTTTTTGAAACCCGTATCTGGCTGCAAATGATTCCATGCTTTCCTTTCTGGCTGAACTCACTGCAGCCAGCTCCACCGTGGGGCAATCGGAGTAATAGTATTTGAGGGAGTTAAGGCAGAAAGCATGAGAACGGGCTATCCCGCCTGCTCCCAGAAAACCAATGACAGCTTTTTCGTGTTCCATACGGAGTTTTTCTATGTATATCAGGACCGGATTAAGATAGTCTTAATACAGGTATCATTGGTGAAGTATTATCAAAAATCGCAAAAAAATCATATATTCACCAGTTGTAACCGCGATAAATTAAAATGTTTAAAGGATTGCCATCATGAACCGCTAATATTACTGAAATGAAAAAGCGTACATTCATCAAATCA
>JAKLFN010000468.1 GCA_022711195.1 Bacteroidota bacterium | reverse complement strand
GTCAGATAACCGGCAACTTCGAAAGTAAGGTTCTCAAACCTGACGTTTTCAACTTTCCCGGCTTCCCCGGCCTCTCCCCTGAGAATAACAAACTCCTGAAGAACAGGGATGTGAAAGGTGGTATTTGATGGTGTCTCTCCATTCCGGGGAATGTAATACAGGTATCCGGATCGTTCCAGGAACCACTCCCCGGGGGCATCGAGCGCTTCCCTGAAGTTCTCGATAAAGTATCGCGACCTGGCATTGATCGGATTCCAAGGTTTCATGCCTTCACCAACCGTATAAACCGATGATGAATCTTTTGAAAATCCAGTTATGCGCTTTCTTGTATTATCCCAGTTATGGTAGAAGATGATGAGTGCATCCCTGAAATCTGCCCCTGTAAATGATTCGAGGCACTTCGCGTCAGTCAGGTCGATGCCAATTTTCTGAACGGCAAATTCCGGGGCCCTTCCCGTTCCCTTTTCCAGAACGGTCTCATTAACCTTTCTCACCTGTGAAAAGCCTTCATTTGGCGTTCGTGCCCTGATCGCTCTTTCTCCGTTGATATATAGCTGCTCAAAATATGAATTATTGTAAGCCACCTGAGGAATAAATGTCCTCCAGAGTTTTTGGTTCACTATTTCCCAGCCTTCAACCTG
>JAKLFN010000467.1 GCA_022711195.1 Bacteroidota bacterium | reverse complement strand
TCCTACTCATCACTCAGTCCCGGCAGGTACACATTCATGGTAAGGGCATCGAACAACTACGGCTATTGGAACGAGGTGCCGGCCAGACTCTCTTTCTCAATAAGGGGGCCGGTGTACGCAACTTCATGGTTCATAATACTCTGTGTCACTGCCCTTGCGGCTGCGATTTATCTTTTCATCACAATACGGGAGAGAACGCTGCGCAGGGAAAAGGAGCACCTTGAGGCAAAGGTCGAAGAGAGAACCGCCGAGGTTGTCAGCAAGAGCCTGGAGCTGGAGGAGAAGAACCGCGACACCACCGCAAGTATCAGGTATGCCGAGAGGATACAGGCAGCGATGATGCCTCCGGAGAACTATTTCAATGACACCTTCGTCCTGTTCATGCCCAAGGATATCGTCAGCGGCGATTTTTACTGGATGCATGACAGCGGCTTCAGGCAGTATATTGCGGCTGTAGACTGCACAGGTCACGGCGTGCCCGGAGCCTTCATGTCAATCATCGGTCACAACTCACTCAACAAAATAGTCAGGGAGAGCGGTATAACGAGGCCTTCGGACATACTTGACCATCTGAACATCGAGGTGGTTCATTCCCTGCTGCAGCGAAGCGAAAAAGCGGTACGTGACGGGATGGACATATCAC
>JAKLFN010000466.1 GCA_022711195.1 Bacteroidota bacterium | reverse complement strand
CCTGAGATTTGCCTGGGTAAGCTCGCTGATCTTTCTGTTCATTTCGCTAAGCCGGCGTTTATCCTTGAGTTTCGAACCCCGGAAAAGAAGCAACCCGATCACCAGTGTCAGAATTATGAATCCACCAAAACCGAAATTCAAAAGCCTGTTATTCTTGAGCCGCAGAGAGAGTAATTGAAGTTCCTTGTTCCTTGTGTCAGCTTCATACCTTATCCTGGCATCCGACATACCCTGGCTGCTCTTTGCTGCATTCCATGCGTCAGAATACTTTTTGAACATGACATGGCTCAGGTAGGCATTTGTGGTATCCCTTAGCGCCAGATACATATTGCTCATATCCATGTATATCCACTGCAGATTGAATAATGAATTATCCTTCAGGGCATAATCTATCGCCTTCTTGTAATATCCTATTGCTTTCTCCGGCTTGTCAAGATCACGGTAAAGGGTGCCCAGGTTGCCGAGGGCATTGGCCGACATACTGTATTTCTTTCCCGGTATGCTATAACGTTTTAAGGAAATCTCGTAACAATATATTGAAGAATCATACATCTTCTCGAGATAATAATTCCAGCCTCTGTTCGCAAGGGACCATGAGCATAAAAGAGTATCCTTCTTAATTTCAGCCAGTTTGTTACATATCCGGA
>JAKLFN010000465.1 GCA_022711195.1 Bacteroidota bacterium | reverse complement strand
TATTTATCTTCTCATACTCCTGGATAACCTCCATTATCTCCTGCACACCCTCCTCAACAATTTCCCTGACAGTGCGTGTTTCATCAAGAAGAGGATCCTGTGAAAGATGTCCCACAGAGTATCCAGGAAGGAAGGTCACATCCCCCTGAAATTCCTTTTCAAGACCAGCAATTATTTTCAGCAGGGTTGATTTTCCTGAGCCATTAAGACCTATTATCCCGATCTTTGCTCCGAGAAAAAATGAGAGGGAAATGTCTTTCAGCACCTGCCTGTGAGGAGGAAAAGTCTTTCCCACCCTGTACATCGAAAAGATAATCTTATTGTCGTCAGCCATGTCAGTAATATGAAATGTTCAAAGGACAAAAATAAAAATAGGCACTCAATTGAGTGCCTGTTTCAATGATATTTTTATTTAAATCAGATTGTCGCAGCAGGTTGTTTCTTTTCAAAAAGCTTCACAGTGCCATCCTGCAGCAGAACCCACAGGGAATAAACGCCTTTCAGTGTCCCGATAGGTATGTTCAGGCAACCCAGAGCTGCAACTACAATAACAAGGTAACGGGCCCAGGGAGAAAAGCCAAGAAGTCCGATACCACCCACCAGACCGAGTGTCGACATAAATCCGATAAGCAGCGGAAGACTCAGCGACAGGAATT
>JAKLFN010000464.1 GCA_022711195.1 Bacteroidota bacterium | reverse complement strand
TTTTTCTATAGTTAGGACTAAAATCCAGCAAACTATTAAAATCCTATATGGCAACAACATATCAAATTGAATGCATCATTAACCTAAAATTTTTTAAGTGAATTTTTAAAATTAATGACCAACAACAACAAAAAAATTTGCGAGGTTTAAGAATTCTTTATACTTTTGCACTGCCAAAATAAAAAAAGGCATTTGGACATAAAGTTGTCCATTTTTTTTGAAGATGATTCAGTAGCTCAGCTGGTAGAGCACATCCCTTTTAAGGATGGGGTCCTGGGTTCGAATCCCAGCTGGATCACTCGAAAAAAATTATGATGCCATACTGATTCAGTAGCTCAGCTGGTAGAGCACATCCCTTTTAAGGATGGGGTCCTGGGTTCGAATCCCAGCTGGATCACAGCAACTCAAACGAGTTGCTTTTTTTTTACCCATAACTAAAGAAGCCCGTTAGCGATAAAAACTAACGGGCTTCTTGTTGCATCGGATATTTAACTACTTTCCTACAAGTATTTCAAAGAAATTGGGTTTAACTTTTACAGTTATCGCACTATTATCTAAACTAAACTCTGAAGAAAATTCCGCTGAAAACATCCTTTCACCTATAAAGCTGGGCAATTGTAATGTTATCTCTTTTTCCTCAGCGCTCTTATTGAAAACAACAATT
>JAKLFN010000463.1 GCA_022711195.1 Bacteroidota bacterium | reverse complement strand
AATTCCGAAACCGAAATTCCGTTCTCCTTTTTTGGCTGGATTTTCATTCCCGCGGATTACCCGGATGATGAAGAAACAGGCAGCATAATTGTACACGAAAGAATTCATGCAGCTCAATTCCATTCAGCCGATAACATCCTGGTCGAACTGACGGCAGTCCTTATGTGGTTCAATCCTATGGTATGGATGATTAAGCGATCGGTTCATCTCATACATGAATATCTTGCCGATGAAGGTACCCTTGGCCGGGGGATAGACAGGATAAAATACCAGTCGCTGATTCTCAATCAGGCGGCTGAAGGCAGCCTGATCGGCCTCTCCTCAAGTTTCAACAACTCACTTAAAAAACGAATGATCATGATGACAAATTACAGTAACAGGATGAATAAAAAGGGAAGGGTTTTGTATATGATCCCGCTTGGTTTGATTATGTTTTTCGCAACAGGCATCATCAACGGGCTGTTCCCCGGTGAAGTGGCTGCCCGTCCCATTCCGGGATCAGAGCTGAGAATGCCGCAGCCTCAGGTGACAGAGTCCTTAGCTGAATACAAACAGGACACGACAACCGTCAGGAAAGTGACCGTCATACGTTCTGCCGGGCAGCAAAACAAGGGAAAGAAAGAAGAAAAGATAGAAATTATTGGTTACGGCAACCAGAAAAATGCGGACACGG
>JAKLFN010000462.1 GCA_022711195.1 Bacteroidota bacterium | reverse complement strand
AAGGTTATTTTCCAGGATAACTTCGAGGGATGCCAGTCCTGCTGCACAACAGACAGGATGACCGCCGAAGGTTGTGATATGGCCCAGCGCCGGATTTACAGTAAGGGCCGACATTATTTCATGTGAAGCTATGAATGCTCCCAGTGGCATTCCTCCTCCAAGTGCTTTGGCGAGAACAAGGATGTCGGGGATAACATTGAATTTCTCAAGAGCAAAAAGCGATCCTGTCCTTCCGAAGCCAGTCTGGACCTCATCAAATACAAGAAGAGCACCATGCTCAGAGCACTTTTTCCTTAATTCCTGAAGAAAGCCTTCCGCGGGATAAATGACACCTGCTTCTGCCTGAACCGGCTCGGCGAAAACACAGGCTGTATTGCTGTCTATTGCATCCAGAGCACTGAAATCATTATAATCAATACAGAAAGTATCCGGGATAAGAGGTTTGAAAGCACCCTTGTATTTTTCGCTGCCCAGGATACTCAGAGCTCCGAGAGTGCTTCCATGGTATGCATTCCTGAAATAGATGATCCGGCTTCTGCCGGTAGATTTTCTTGCAAGCTTCATTGCACCCTCAACAGCTTCACTTCCTGAATTCACAAAATAGCAGACATTGAGGTTTCCGGGAAGCAATCCGGCGAGCTTCAGGGCATACTTAACCTGGGGCGACTGGATCATTTCGCCAT
>JAKLFN010000461.1 GCA_022711195.1 Bacteroidota bacterium | reverse complement strand
GTTATTCTTTTGCACAGAACTATAAATCCATCACTTATTACAGGCTTGATCCTCCTGAGACTAAAAAGAAAGACCTGCTGGAAAGGATAAAGACAAATCTTAAAGGTGACCTGCCCTCAATGTTCGGATTCACAGTATACAGCTGTATTGATGAAGCTGAGAAGACGGGGCAGATACCATTCCCGGGTACAGGAGACAAGATCCTCGGCGGACATGCAGTCGTTGCTGCCGGATATGACGATAAAATGGTAATCAAAAACTCAAAGCCGGGCGCGTTTCTGATACGCAATTCATGGGGTAAGGACTGGGGAGAGGCAGGATACGGATGGCTGCCATATGATTATGTTCTGAACGGACTGGCTGTCGACTGGTGGTCACTACTTAAAAATGAGTGGGTCGATACCGGGAAATTTAAAGCCTGAAAAGGAAATATCTTAAATTTTGTTAATTTAGGCCTTCGATGAAAAGGCTTAGAGTTGTAATACCCATAGTCATTATTGCTTCGCTGGCAGCAATATTACTGATCTTTTTAAAAAATAAAGATTCATCAGCTCTCTTGTCAGTCAGGTATCCGTTTAATAATGCCCTCTTTCCCCCGGAATTTCCCGCTCCCTCCTTTGAATGGGTAAACAAATCGGATTATGAAGGTGAATGGGAATTAACTCTGACGACAGCGGAAAATAA
>JAKLFN010000460.1 GCA_022711195.1 Bacteroidota bacterium | reverse complement strand
CATGCTGAAGTATTCGTGACTATAAACCTTATTTCCGCCGAGAAGGACATAATGCCTGATGCACTTGCCGGACTGGCAGCATCAGCTGCACTGGCAGTGTCTGACATACCTTTCCACGGACCGATATCCGAAGTAAGGGTGGCGAGGGTCAACGGAGAGTTCATCGTCAACCCAACATTTGAGCAGGTTGAGTCTGCTGATCTTGACATAATCGTCGGGGCAACATATGAAAACATCATGATGGTGGAAGGAGAGATGAAGGAGGTTTCTGAAGATGTAATGCTCGAGGCCCTTCGCATAGCCCATGATGCCATCAAACCACAGTGCATTGCGCAGAAAGAACTTTCCGAAATGGTTGGCAAGACTGTAAAAAGGGTATATTGTCATGAGAGGAATGATGAGGATCTCCGCAAAAAGGTATGGGATGAAACCTATGACAAGTGTTATGCGCTAGCCGCCAGCGGATCTGACAAGAAGACCCGCACTGACGGTTTTGATGTCATTAAGGCTGAGTTCGTTGCACAGTTCCCCGAGGATGCACCTGCTGATGCAATGCTTGTAAACAGGTACTTTCATGATGTTGAGAAGGAAGCAGCCCGCCGTCTTGTTCTTGATGAGCACAGGCGTCTTGACGGCCGCAAGCTTGATGAGATCCGTCCCATATGGTGCGAGATTGACCCGCTTC
>JAKLFN010000046.1 GCA_022711195.1 Bacteroidota bacterium | reverse complement strand
AGGGTTGACGGATTTTGTATAGTTTCAAGCGACAGCGATTTCACAAGGCTGGCTACCCGCCTCCGGGAGGCCGGGATGAAAGTAATAGGGATAGGTGAAAGGAAAACACCATCACCTTTCATAGTAGCTTGTGACAAGTTCATTTACCTCGAGATAATCAATGCACCGTCGGCACAGAGAGAACCTGCTCCTGTGAAGGAAAAGAAAGGCAAACCAAACAAATCACATGTTGCTTCGCAGGAAAGTGAGCAGCAAATACAGATCAGGAAGGCAAAAAGACTTGTTGCCACATCGATATCCGACCTTGCCGACGAGAACGGATGGGCATATCTCGGCGATGTTGGTAATCTTATCCTTAAGAAACAGCCTGACTTTGATCCCAGGAATTTCGGATTTGCCAAGCTGACGCCCCTTATCAGATCTTTTGATTTTGAGATCGATGAAAGGGAAACAGGTCAGAATAATATCAGGCATATCTATATCCGCAACAGGAAATGAACGAATATAAGCTACCTTCTGCCAATCACCCTGTAACCAGCTATTCTGTTCAAAAAAACTCAAAATGAGGCTAATCCACAATTAAATAGTACATATAGTTTGAATTCTGAAAAAAAAACATGACCTTTGATGAGTATTTAACATATTAATTTTGAAATCATGAACATTTATTGCGGAAGTCTTCATTTTAAAATGAGTGAAGCAGAACTTAGGGAACTATTCGAAGAGTATGGCGAAGTAACATCAGCCAAAGTCATTATTGACAAGTACTCCGGAAAAAGCAAAGGATTTGGTTTTGTTGAAATGCCAAATGATGCAGAAGCTAAAAAAGCTATCGAGGAACTCAACGGAACCGATGTACAGGGAAGAAAGATCATCGTAAACGAATCTATTGAAAGAACTGACAGAAAAAGAGATTTCAGGGGTGGCAATGACCGCAGAGGCGGCGACCGTCCCGGAAGAGACAACAGATAATTAAAAACTCCTGATCATGAAAGGGACTGTAAAATGGTACGATCGCGTAAAAGGTTACGGATTCCTTCAGACTGAAGATAACAAGGATATCTTCGTCCACCGGTCAGGTTTGGAAATTCCTCAAGCCGACCTTGAAACAGGCCAGTTAGTAGAATTTGAAATTGAACAGAAAGAAAAAGGCCCTGTTGCTGTTAAAGTGAAAAAGGCTGAATAAAACTTATCCAACCTTATATTAAGAGGCTGCATAAAAAATGCAGCCTCTTTTTTTTAATCTGCCATTCGACTATCTTTAAAAATCTAAAAATCCATAATTGACAATGAAAAAATTCATCTCTCCGGCTAAGTCTCTCATAATCTTGTTTTCTCTGCTTCTGATAACAGGAAATTCACATTCCCAGGATCTTGAAGCAGGTTTTAAAAATCCTCCCGAACCGGCAAAACCACGGACATGGTGGCACTGGACAAACAGCAATATAACAAAAGAGGGGATAACAAAAGACCTTGAGTGGATGAGCCGGGCCGGCATCGGAGGCTTCCAGCTTGCCGATGTCGCTTCAGGCCAGGGGCAAACCGTTGACAAAAAAATTGTTTTCGGAACACCTGAATGGATCGATGCTGTCCGCCATGCTGCTGCCGAAGCCGACAGGCTGAAACTGGAAATGACAATGTTCAGCTCCCCCGGCTGGAGCCTCACAGGAGGCCCCTGGGTAAGGCCGGAACAGGCAATGAAAAAACTTGTCTGGAGCGAAATATCCCTGAAAGGCCCGCAGAAATTTAAGGGTAACCTCCCTCCTGTTCCTTCAAATGAAGGGCCGATAGGAAACATGGGAAGAGCTTCACAACCGGGTCAGAAGGAACCGAACTTCTCTCGCGAATTCATGATCCTCGCATTCCCTGAACCAGCCGACGAGATTGATATCAATACACTCAACCCGGTTATTACATCGTCAGGCGGCCCGGTAACCAGCAAGGAATTCTTCGACAACGACCTTAATACCTCAGCGAGAATACGTGCCGGAAAAGATAAAAGCATAGTGTGGATCCAGTTTACTTTTGAAAAGCCCATTGAAATAAAAGCAGTCACAATGGCCAACAGAGCCGGAATTCCCGTAGGAGCAATAAAAGCAGGTAACGACGTGTCAGACCTGAAAACGCTCGTTAACCTGCCTGGCGCACAGCTTTACAGGTCAGGGAAGGTTGCAACATACTCCTTCAATCCAGTACTGGCAAAAAATTTCCGGATTGAATTCACAGGCGCACCAATGAGACCTAATGACGTAATGGCGGAAACAACGACCAAACCAGATTCGGTTTATGTTTTCGGAGAAATAACTCTTCATACCGGCGCCAGGATAAACAGGTGGGAAGATAAAGCCGGATTCTATCATCTCTTTACATACGAGCCTGTAGAATCCAATGCAGTGCCGGCAGGATCAGCTATCGACCCATCTTCCATTGTGAACCTTACTCCCCTCCTTCAGGCCGATGGATCAATTCAGTGGGATGTCCCGAAAGGTAATTGGACCATCATGAAATTCGGCTATTCACTGACAGGTTCAAAGAACCGGCCTGCCGTACCTGCAGGCTCAGGCTATGAAGTCGATAAGCTAAGCCGTGAACACAGCCTCTCCTACATAAAGGATTATACTGATCCTGTTCTCAAAGCGCTCGGACCACTGTACGGAAAGAGCATGCAGTATATTCTTCTCGACAGCTGGGAAGCCGGGATGCAGAACTGGACCGATAAAATGATCGATGAATTTACAAAAAGAAGAGGGTATGACCCATCTCCATACCTGCCCTGCCTGGCAGGCCGTGTTATCGGCAACAGTGATATCAGCGACAGGTTCCTGTGGGATTTCCGCCGTACCCTGGCTGATATGTTCGCAGAAAACCATTACAAAGCTATCACAGAATATCTTCATGATCAGGGTATTAAGACATACAGCGAAGCTTCCGGTGTATCACTCGAAATACTGGAGGATGTGCTACTGTGCAAAAAGTATGTCGACATACCGATGGGTGAATTCTGGCGCGGGATCATGCATCCCGACCTGATGTATTACCAGGATGTAAGAGGTGCTGCTTCAGCCTCACATATATATGGAAAGAATATTGTCGCTACAGAATCATTCACCGGAGGTGGTTTCGATTCGCCACAGGCATTAAAAGAAACAGGCGATTACTGGTTCACACAGGGTGTCAACAGGATCATCTTTCATACCTCGGCACACCAGCCACTCGACACAAAACCCGGGAATACCATGGTTGGAACACATATCAACCGCAATATTACATGGGCAGAGCAGGCTAATCCATTTATGAACTACCTCTCAAGGCACTCTTACATGCTTCAGCAGGGTCTGTTTGTTGCCGACCTTGTATATCTTCTCAACGAAGGGGCTCCCTCCACCGTGCCCATTTGGGGAAGCGGCCTCTCTCCTGCTCCTCCCGAAGGATATGACTATGACTACATCAATGCAGATGCTCTTCTTGACAGAGTTTCCGTGGCTGGCAGCAAGTTGTCTCTTCCTGACGGAATGTCATACGAATTGCTCGTTCTTCCAGAGATCAGCAGAATGACCCTTCCGGTACTTAGGAAAATTCAAACTCTTGTCGCGGAAGGAGCCTGGGTCTCAGGTTGCAGACCAGTGACCACTCCCGGGCTATCTGGGTTCCCTGCTTCGGAGAAGGAATTCAATGAGCTGGTTTCATACCTTTGGGGCGACCTCGACGGAGTGAGCCGTACACAGAGAGCAACTGGTAAGGGAAGAGTCTTCTGGAATGTTCCCCTCTCCGACATACTTCTTAAGAAAGGCATTGCTAAAGACCTGGAATCAAATGCATCAGCCGGACAATTGTCATGGATACACCGTAAAACAGGCAATTCAGATATTTATCTTGTTGTAAACCGGACCGATACAGCAGCTGGTATAACATTGAAATTCAGGATCTCAGGATATTCACCGGAAATATGGGATCCTTTAACGGGAGAGATCATGCCGGTTGGCTATAATATAAGCGGGGCGAAGACCATAGTACCTCTTCAGCTTAACAGCCGGCAGGCGCTTTATATAGTTATGCGAAACAGGACCGATGTAAAATCGGTGACCATTACACCGCCTGAGCCCGTGATTCTTGCAACAATCCCCGGACCGTGGGAAATCATTTTCCCTGAAGGCCTGGGTGCACCGGAAAAGGCGGTGTTAGCAGGTCTTGAATCGTGGACCGTTAATCCTGCAGACGGAATAAAATATTTCTCGGGAACAGCCACTTACAGGAAAACTTTTGCCGTAACGAAAGCGATGTTACAACCGGGAAATAGAATAATCATCGACCTGGGTTCAGTAAAGGATATTGCAGAAGTTACTGTAAACGGAAAATCTGCCGGCATCCTGTGGAATCCACCTTTCAGAGCTGACATCTCCGGTATGTTAAAGAAAGGTGATAACCTTCTGGAGGTCAGGGTCACCAACCAGTGGACGAACAGGCTGGCAGGAGACCAGCTTGCCGATCCTGCAAATAAAGTACTTAAATCGACGATAAGGATTTTCGGAGGCAGAGGGCTCAGTGAGTCAGGCTTGCTGGGGCCGGTGACAATACAGAGGGAATAAGGTAAATCTCTCACAAATATTTGTATATAACATTCTTGTAACCAAATAAATAATGAAGAAACAATATTAATATGATTCAAGAAAGAAGTACAACTGACAAGAATAACACTAAAGAATGGCTGCTTGCAAGCATGGTTGAAAACAGAAGGGAAGGTATAAGTCTGAAAGGGAAGCCAGAAGTTATTGATTGCAGATACGGGAAAGCTATATACTTTAATGGAGAATGTGATGCTATATTCCTTGAAGAAATGCCAATAACAGGTTTGCAGAAATTTACAATAGAGATATTGTTCAATCCCTCCAGAGGCGGCAGTTTCGAACAGCGTTTCCTTCACTGCGGCGAGTCTCAGGGCGACCGGCTTCTCCTTGAATTAAGGGCAACACCAGAGGGGTGGTACTCCGATGCTTTTATTTCTGTGGGAGAACAAAAGATGGCATTGATTGATGCTGGACTGATTCATCCCTACGATAGTTGGTATCACCTGGCTTTTGTAATTAACAGCGGAAAACTTGAGACATATGTCAACAGCAAAAAGGAACTGGAGGGAAGTATCATTTTTTCTCCCTTACTTAAAGGTAAAACTTCAATAGGTGTGAGACAAAACGAAATTTCATGGTTTAAAGGTTCTTTATACTCTGTGAGGTTTACGGATAAGGTACTTGGTCCTGGTGAGTTTCTGAGTCTATAAATTTCGGAAACAGAGAAGTTCAATACCTTTTATATGTTTAAAAGAGCTATAAATTATTATATTGATTAGATAGATAAGTAATAATTACTTTAAGTTACTTCATGATTTAGAAACACTGGATCAGGCAGGTCCGAGAAATTCTATGGCTACATTTCCTACTAAATTGTACTGTTTTAAGATAAGAAGGACAATTTTAATTTCAATCCTTGTCTTTCTGAGTCAGACTATAATAAATGGAATCCCATCGACAGGGAACAAATCGACAAGCCTCAGCTTCGATAAATTTACCCAGGAAGACGGTCTCAGTAACAACCATGTACAATGTATCTTCCAGGACCATATTGGATGGATGTGGATAGGCACCAGCCAGGGACTAAGCAGATTTGACGGTTCCCGCTTCGTAAATTTTCTTCCTGATCCTGATGATACAACTAGTCTCTCAGGTAACATAGTCAGAGTAATTTATGAAGACACAAATGGCAATCTCCTGATTGGGACCGAGAAAGGAGGACTGAACTTTTTTGATCGTCAGAAAGAGTGTTTTCTGCATCCATACAGAAATCACCCTGAATTCAGTACCAGGGAAGTATCTTTAAACTCAATAATCAGTGACCGGTACGGAAATTTATACCTTGGAACTGACAGGGATCTGCTTAAGATAGACACTGCAGGAACATTATCCAGAATAGATCCTGTTCCGGATAACAGGAATCCGGAATTTTCTTTTGGCTTTATCAGGGTGCTCCAGTTCGACAATACAGGTAATCTATGGATAGGAACTACACAAGGGATCTTTTTGTATAATCCTGAAAGCAACCATGTTGAGGAGGTCCAGATTCCGCTCGTAAGTACACAGTCAAGGGAATTATTTGAAATTTTCAAGGATGACGACGGTATGTTGTGGATAGGAACATATTCAAATGGCATCTTTATCTGTGATCCATCGACAAAATCATTTAAACATCTCAACCTTTCTCCATATTACGAAAGAACGGAGACTATCAGGGCGATATCCAAAGGCAAGCTTGGTGATTACTGGATAGGTACAAGGGGAGGACTATACATTTACTCAAAAACAAAGGGAGTCATTGGATTTTTTAAGCATGATAACAGGGATGAGAAAAGTCTGGCTGATAATTCCGTTCTTGATGTTTTTCATGACACCCACGGTGATACATGGATTGGCACCCGTGCCGGATTCAACCTATTGGCTAAAAGCAAGCAGGTTTTCAGCGGTTTTAGTGCAAAATCGAATGACAACCATTATCTCAACAGCGGGATAATTTATACTTTCTGGGTAGATGAGAATGACAGGATATGGGTGGGAACCGAAGACGGAGGTATCAATATTTATGACCCAGAGACCGGAACCTTTAAATACATGACAGCTCAGGCCGGCAATACTAATTCCCTTTCACAGGACTGCATTAAGGCTTTACTGGACGACAAGAAAGGGAACCTATGGATAGGAACATTCTGGGGAGGAATTGATGTTCTGAACCTGAAAAACGGAAAAATAAAACATTTCCAGAACGATCAGAATGATCCCGAAAGTCTTTCTGACAACAGGGTCTGGGACTTCGCTATGGACGATTTGGGAAGAATATGGGTAGCCACCTCAAGCGGTCTGGATAGAATTGATCCCGGTGAAAATAAATTCATCCATTTCCATAACATCGTTAAGAATGAGCAGGTTTACTGGATCCAAATTGATTCGGATGGAGACTTATGGCTTGGCACTATTGACAGAATTATCATTTACAATCCAGAGAATGGAAAATATGTACAGTATCAGGAACATACACAATCTTTTACAGAGGATTCTCAGAAGAGATACTGGGTAGCAACCACTGACAGAGGGATAGCCCTATATTCAAAAGATAATGGACCAGTTAAGTATTATGGTGAGAACGAAGGACTTTCCAATAACCATGCGCTATGCATCCTTGAAGACGATAACAAATACCTGTGGATAAGTACTACTAATGGGCTCTCACGGTTTGAATACGTAAGGGAACAGTTCAGAAAATTCACTATCAGGGACGGACTTCAGAATGATTTCTACAACTACGGAGCCTCCTTTAAACTCCGAAACGGAGAACTAATCTTCGGAGGAATAAACGGTTTCAACAAATTCAATCCCTCCGACATACTGGATGAAGATACTGATGTAGAACTTGTTTTTACAGAACTAAGGATTTTCAATAAGCCGGTAATGATCGGTAGTGATAAAAATTCGATACTTAAAAAAAGTATTTCCTTAACTGACCAAATTGTACTTCAATACAGCCAGAAAGTCTTCAGCCTTGAATTTACGGCACTCGATTTCATTAACAGCTCCGGAAACCTCTATTCATATTTCCTTGAAGGATTTGATAAGGAATGGAATGAACCAAGCAGTTCAAGGGTAGCCACATATACTAACCTTAATCCGGGCGACTATACCCTAAGAATTAAAAAAATAGTGCCCGGGAATCCTGCTCCTCAGAAGGAGCTGACTCTAATGATTACCATTAAACCTCCTTTCTGGATGACATGGTGGTTCCGTACACTGATGATCATGATCGTGGCTTTATTCGTCTTTATGCTGATAAAGTTTATTTTCAACCGCGAAAAGATTAAAAATGAACTCGTTATTGAGAAAACAAGGGCCAAAAATCTCCACGAGCTTGACATGCTCAAGCTGCGCATGTTTACAAATATTTCCCATGAAATCAGAACTCCGTTAACTCTGATACTCGGTCCACTTGAGAAGCTAATCTCAAATCAGGTCGCGTCCGGGGATGTACCTTCTCATCTGAATCTGGTCTACAGAAACACAAAACAGCTCGACAGACTGATTAATCAGCTTCTTGATTTCAGGAAGCTTGAAGCCGGGAACCTGAAACTGGAAATGATGCAGGATGATGTCGTCAGGCTCGTTTCGGAAGTGGTTCAGTCTTTTCAGGAATATGCTAAAGAAAAACAGATCACACTCGAATTTCACTCACTTAAGAAAATACTAATTTCATTTGTAGATCCTGATAAGGTTAAAACTATTTTAAACAACCTGCTGTCTAATGCCATTAAATACACGAATGACGGAGGAATAGTATCTGTCCATCTGTCTCTGGTTTTTGCCGAATCCGAAAATGATTCACTTAATAACCTGAAGGAGGAACAATTCATAGAGTTATCGGTAAGAGATACCGGGAGAGGCATAACCGATTCCAATATTGAAAAGATATTCACCAGATTCTTCCGCGTTGATTCGATCAATGAAACAGCAGGAACCGGGATTGGACTGGCACTTGTTAAGGAGCTTGTTAAACTTCACAGGGGGACAATTGATGTCATCAGCAAACAAGGCCGGGGTTCCAAGTTTATTGTTCGTCTGCCATACCAGCCTGTTGAAGCAGAAGAATCAGCCAGTGACAATCAGGAGGATAAACGTCTTAAACTAAAATCCACAGGTAGTGCACCTGATATCCATAACGATGCCCGCATTATACTCATTGTCGAGGATAACCCGGATGTCAGGTACTTTATTCGAAGTCATTTCGAATCTGTATATTCAGTCTACGAGGCGAGGAATGGAAAGGAAGGCTTTGAGATAGCGACCGAAGTGATCCCTGACATCATTATAAGTGATATTCTGATGCCAGATATTGACGGGTACGAGTTCTGCAAGAAGATCAAAAAGGATGAAAGAACATCGCATATTCCTTTGGTGCTTCTTACAGCACTCCATTCGAAGGAACATGAAATGGAAGGATTATCTGCAGGCGCCGATGACTATATCACCAAGCCTTTCGATATTTCCATACTACAAACTAAAATTGATAATATGCTCCAGGTCAGAAGAGCCATGAAAGAAAAGTATACAAGCCAGATAGTTCTGAAACCTTCCGACCTGAAAGTAACATCACCCGATGAGCGTTTCCTGAAAAAAGCCATTGAAGTGGTGGAGAAGAACATTTCAAATGCAGACCTAGACATCGAACAGTTTGCTATGCAGGTAGGCGTCAGCAGAATGCAGCTCTATCGTAAATTCGATGCCCTTACAAATATGACCGTTAAGGAATTTGTCAGGAGCATAAGGCTCAAAAGAGCTGCCCAGTTACTCCTCGAGAAAAAAATGACAATCACTGAGGTTGCTTATTCTGTAGGATTCAAAGATCTTTCTCATTTCAGAAAATGCTTTCACAGGGAATTCGGAATGAGTGCCTCAGAATATATCAACAGGAATAATGATACTTCCGGAAGCTAATATTCCTTACGGGTGCTTTGTTCCACTTTTTGAGATTATTATCCTGTGATAACTTGTAAGCACCGGATCCCCGTCATCTCTGACCTCAAGTATAACGTGTATTTCTCCCTCACCTATACCATCCGGGAGAATGAAAGATGCCCTAACAGCATTACTGTTATTGATAATTACCTCTCCTTTATAGGAATCTGCCTCCTTGTATTGCCACCATTTGTACGTCAAATTATCACCATCAGGATCTGTCGATCCTTTTGCATTCAACCTGACGATATCACCAGGATCAGCAGTAAGATAAGTGAACTTCGCTGATTTGCTTTTGTTGAATGCAGCAACCGGCTCATGGTTTGAAGAAGAGAAATCTTTCTTTTCCCATTTACATCTTGCATAAAAGCTGTTATTGGTTTCAGGAAGCCATCTCAGCAACTCATTGAAATTATTATTCTCGGCATACCAGAAATTAGGCAGGCTTTTTATGATAAACATATCACCCCATCCTCCGGCTGAAGGAAAGGAAATATTACTTAGTCCCCTGTTCATCGACAATAAATTAAGAAATGAAGGCGTATCCCCTTCACCACCTTTGTCATATAGAGCGCCTAAAGGACCTGAGTTTTGGTGAACGATATCTGCATCAACAGCACCGATATATCTCCAGAAATGTAAGATATCCCCAAGGATCATTGATGGAATTAAACGTTTCCCGTCATAATCGCCATAGAATCTGTGGTTAAAAAACTTTATCCCCACAGAATCAAGGTCAACAAAATAATCAAAAGTGACATCCTGAAAGCTTATACAATGAAAGATTAATTTATCAAGAAGTGCCTGTACCTCATCTTCATTATGGTTTTGTTCATATCGCCACATAGCCTGAGCAAATGTTATCGGACCACCCCAGAAGGCAACATATATTGGTCGCTCATCTTTCTTGTCAAAAATTTTCTGCAGATAATCTGATCCTTCAGAGTCTCTGCCCTCCCCCACATAATCCCAGAAGTGTTCGTTCCCTTTATCCATCGATCCCGACATTCGTTGGGCAAATCCTTTTCCCATCTTTGTAATGCTTCTTATGTGATCCGCTGAAGGGAAAGAAGGATCGTGCAACCTTAAATTGTCTTCAACCTTCCCATACGCATCAATAATTTCCTGCGCCCTGTTCCATATTGTTTCCGGCCAGTTCTTATTTTTCATTGATTCCGGCCCCTGATCAGTTATTATAATTGCTTCTATATCAATCTCGTTAGCATAATGTAGTAGGCGTATGAGTGAATTATCATCATCATGGGTCATATCGGAACAGACAACGTAACGATAGTTCTTAGCCGGTGGCACTGCATATTTAACAGTTCTGCTGTAAATATTCCCTGAACAAAGAGTCAGTATTCCTTCAGCGGGAGTTAAGATATTGTTTGTAGAGGTATGACACAGAGTGAAGGCAGATAAAACAGAAAAGAAGATTGTTGATATCATTTTCTAAGGTTTTAGTTCTGAATTCTTTATAGACATATTTATTTTTTAATCTGCAAACCTGACTCTGTTACCGGTTAAGTTCACCAGGACCTGAAGGTCATATTATTTCAAAACACCATAAATTACATTTGAGTAAATGTTAATTAAAGGGCCGAACAATCATTTCGGTATTATTATTTTAAATTGTATTAATAGTAGTTGTATTAATGCATTAAAACTTTGAGGGTGTTTCCACATTTAATCAGTTATTTTAAAGAACTTGCAACAGGCAATTTCAACTCTTTCACACCATCGGTAAAGAGTCCTGCTACGATACGAGCGCCTGAAAGGCTCAAATGCGTTGAATCCTGGACGCCGTTTGGCCTTCCCGAATATTCTCCGGGTTTACAAAACAGATAAATCGATTTCGATCCTTCCCTTCCTGCATCTAAAACAAGCCTTCGGGTTTTTGCCTCCATGTCGATGAAATACGCACCATTCTCATCAGCAGCCTGTCTGGCAGCAATAATATAGTCGCCATGGGTGTTTTTGAGATTTCCATCAGCATCAAAATGCCTGCGTACTATCGATGAGCAAATAACAGGCAGTGCCCCTTTGGAGCGGGACTCTTCTATATAAAATTTCAACAGCTCCTTATATGTTGTAAATGGATCTGTATGGCGCGCAGTATCTGCCTTTTCATCATTATGCCCGAACTGGATGATGACATAGTCGCCTTTTTTCAGGCTGTCCATCACTGCTTTCCACCTTCCCTCAGTCATAAAGCTTTTTGAACTGCGCCCGTTAACTGCATGATTATGAACTTTTACGTTATC
>JAKLFN010000459.1 GCA_022711195.1 Bacteroidota bacterium | reverse complement strand
GGAAGCAAACGGAATAGATCCGAGAGGCAATTACAAAAGCGGTACGTTGATGGCAACCCGCACTTTCGGGATGGACAACAAGCTTGACGAACGATGGTTTACTTTCGGACCTTTTAACCCTGCTGACGGAGAATATTACCCGAAGTTCCTGAGCAATATCTTCAAGATCATCTGTGACGGTGTCTCAGGCGATGACGGCAACCTTTACAGGTATGCCATTTCGAGGAGGCCTGATGCAAACGTGCCCGTTGACGGCGCAAACGCATTCACTTATGAATATACATTCAGAATGTGGAACAACAATGACACCTCATTCGTTTCCCATATCTACCCTTATGTTGACAGCGGTTGCGTCTGGGTTCAGACAAGGAACTTCGACTGGGACAATGACGGAGATTTCATTGTTGTATCCGTCGTTAGGAAGGGGGAGGTTCTTCCGCTCTCCGGTGAAGATGTATGGGAAACATCGCGTATACAGGTTTATGATGAGGAAATAGGCAAGTCACTTGACTTCCGTTTTTATAAGAGAAAGGGAGAATTGGTCAAAAACAACAACGTAGTAGTATCGGTTCAGAACCAGTTCGGTGAGAATCTTCCCTTCTTCAGCGCCCCGATCGGCGGAGTCCCGGTATACAAGCCGCGGATAAAGGTAGTACCCAAGAAATAATCATGCCCAGAAGCCTCAGACTTTCAA
>JAKLFN010000458.1 GCA_022711195.1 Bacteroidota bacterium | reverse complement strand
GTAACTCCGTAAAGCATCTGAAACTCATAAAGATGTTTCGGGACATTATATTGTGAAATTAGTCTGTAGGCGGTGTCAATAAGCTTTTTATCATGGGTGGCAATTCCTACATGTATCCTGTTCCTGAAAATGAATTCGAGATCTTCGATGTAGTGCTGATTGATCTCATCGTATTTCTTAAATGAAATTTTTTCGGGTTCAATATAAATACCTTTGCACAGACGTATACTCAGCGGCGCTGCCTCAGAGTTCAGATCGGCAAGCCCTTTAAGATCATCAAGGGTTCTCCTGAGATAAGCCTGCAGAACGATCCCCACATTTGACGGGAATTCCTGCTTCAGCCTGCGGAATAGTTCAATTTCGGCGGTAGTACATGGAGAATCTTCCATGTCGATCCTGATGAATCCGTTATATGATGCAGCTTTGGCAACTATTTCTCTCATATGACGATAACAGGCTTCCTTATCAATAAGCAATCCGAAGCTTGTTGGTTTGGCTGAAAAATTACAATTAATCCCGTTCTTAAAAGTAATATCAATGAGCTCGAGATATTCCTGTTTATTCTTCCCGGCTTCATCCAGATCTTTTATGAATTCACCGAGAACGTCAAGGGTGACCAGGATATTCTGGCTGTTAAATTCTTTCGAAACCCTCATGGCATCGTCAACTGATTTGCCGGATATATATGACTTGGA
>JAKLFN010000457.1 GCA_022711195.1 Bacteroidota bacterium | reverse complement strand
GATTATAGCGCACTATCCAAGGCTCTTAATGATGGATTGATTGCTGGTGCAGCAATAGACGTTTACGAGCATGAACCCCCAATTGAAAGCGAACATCCTTTGTTTAAATCGCCCAACACAATACTCTTACCCCATATAGGCTATGCGACTAAGGAGGCAATTGATAGAAGAACCGATATTGTGTTAGAGAATATTCGTTCTTGGTTAAAAAATATTCCTCAGAATGTGATTGTATAGCAATGGGATACGGAAAAAATGAAAATTTTTTAAAAAAATATTTGGAACAAATTAAATAAATATATTACATTTGCACCGCTAAAGAAAACAGCACTCCTCATTAGCTCAGTTGGTTAGAGCACCTGACTGTTAATCAGGGGGTCCTAGGTTCAAGTCCTAGATGAGGAGCAAGCCCCGATGAGCAATCGGGGTTTTTCTTTTTAAGTACGTTTTACTTGGCATTCACACAAAAGATGTCTAATTTTCAACCAATTAAAAAATTCAACTATGAGTAAAGTTCTTGGATTAGGGAATGCCCTTGTAGATATTATGACCAAATTGAATGATGATTCAACGCTTGATCTGCTTGGCTTGCCAAAGGGTAGTATGCAGTTGGTTGATGAGATATTTATGCAGAAAGCCGTTGAACACACAAAGCATATTCCTCAAACCCTAGCAGCAGGGGGGAGTGCTGCAAACAC
>JAKLFN010000456.1 GCA_022711195.1 Bacteroidota bacterium | reverse complement strand
CATGGTATTGTCGAACATACTTGGTTATGCCGGAGGAAATATCCAGGCTAAGGCGCTGGCTGTCAGCGGCACTGAAGCTGAGATGAGACCTGTACTTATCCAGGTCGTCTTCTTCATACTCCTTGCACTTACGCCACTCTACCTGAGGAAGATAAGCAGGGTGAAAAATGTGACACAGCTGGTCGTCACTACTTTCTCATTCATTATCTGGGTTTATACTTTAGGAGGACCATTTTCAGTGTGGGGAATCTACTATTCGCTGATAGGCTCGGTGGTTCTGGTACTCTGGTCGTTGATAATACCGTTATTCGTACAGGCTAAGTAAGTCTTGCAGTCTTGCTGTCGTGCAGTCTTGCAGTCGTGCAGGTAGGGTATTGATTTCAATCTTTATAAGAGATAATCTAAGGTTTTCCTTTTATTCGCGGAGGAAACAAAAATCATGAGTTTTTGTTAACCAGTTATATAAACTTTACAGAAAACTGTTGACATGAACAATGCGATATTTAATTTCACCGAACCAGGGAATGAGCCTGTACTGACTTATCTGCAGGGAAGCGCGGAGAGGAAGATGCTTGAAGAAGAGCTTGCCAGGCAGAACAGCCAGGTTGTCGATATACCTCTTATTATCGGGG
Organism: Bacteroidota bacterium; assembly: GCA_022711195.1. The sequence continues at coordinate 82 of JAKLFN010000456.1, read as the reverse complement.
GGAAGGAGATCCGTACAGGCAGGACAGGGAAGATAGTTAATCCTTCAGATCACGGGCATCTGCTTGCAACATATCACATGGC
>JAKLFN010000455.1 GCA_022711195.1 Bacteroidota bacterium | reverse complement strand
GTCACCGAACTCCTTTTCGAGATCATCGGTAACGTCCTTGATAACCTTCTCGATATCAGTCGCCCAACTGCCCGACTTGTTTGCAATCTTGCCGAGGACAAAACTCTGTGAAACTGATATCATGAGGGCAATGATGCCCACTACGAGCCCGCCGACGAGCATCCCCTGGTTGCCCTGGGGTCTGGAGAGTCCTATTATGCCGAGGACTATTGCTATCACTGCGGGGATTACTGCAATCAGGCCTATGCAGGGTATAACTGCCAGGAGAAATGCTATAATGGCGGTAACGAGGGCTCCGACACCTACTCCTGACTGTCTGGCGGATTTTTCTTCTTCCATTGGTTCGAGTATTAATTGTTCCTAATTTTCTTTGAGGATATTTCGTGTATCCTGTTCTAAAGACGTCACAGGAACTTCAATGATGCGTCCCTTTTCCACATTATTTACATAAAAAATAAAAGTAGGAACTCTTTCAATTCCCAGTTGCGGGTAATCTTCGAGGGGTGCGACCTTGTTTATGTCAACCCCGATGAATTTGATTTTCGCTTGCGGGAATCCCCACAGGTCGGTAATTTTGATGAAGCGTGGCACCTCTCTCCTGCTGTCGGGGCACCATGTGCCCAGCACGATTGTGATTGTCAGGTCATCCTTATCGAGTTCCATTAGTTCGGCCATCACTCCCTGGTCAGGCTGGTATGCGGCGTATCCTTCAGTGTACCACT
>JAKLFN010000454.1 GCA_022711195.1 Bacteroidota bacterium | reverse complement strand
ATGTGCTGTGCGCGGGGCCTACGGTGAGATTATCTACCGGACACCCGAGTACAGTGAAAGCTACGATGCAAACAAGTACCTGAGGCAGCTCTTCCCCAACGATCCGGTACCGGGGAACAATATCCTCACAATCTACTTCCCGAAGGAAGAAGAATACAAGTTCAGCCAGATAGCCTTCATGGCAATCTCCTCTATGCTTATAGTCTTGCTGCTTATAATCCTTGCCACCGGAACGTTCATAGTCATCTTCAGGCAGAAGAGGCTGTCTGAGATCCGGAATGACTTCATCAACAACATGACCCATGAGCTGAAGACTCCAATAGCCACAATCTCACTTGCTTCACAGATGCTGGCTGACAAGGGCATTCCGGAGGCATCTCGAAATACTGAAGGGCTGGCCACTGTGATCAGCGAGGAGAGCAACAGGCTGAAGGTGCTGGTTGAAAGGGTGCTGCAGACAGCCATTTTTGAACAGTCCAGAATGGAACTTGACAAACGCCAGGCTGACCTGCACGCGGTCATACTCAGGGCGGTGGATGCCTTCAAGCTCCAGGTAAACGGTCGTGGTGGTACAATCTCCACATTCCTTGACGCCTCTGACCCAGTAGCAACAATTGACGAGGCCAACTTTTTCAACGTCCTCCTTAACCTGATTGACAACGCTCTTAAATATACAGTCGCCACGCCGGAAATAACCGTTACAACTGCATCCTGGCACAGGGGTATTGTTAT
>JAKLFN010000453.1 GCA_022711195.1 Bacteroidota bacterium | reverse complement strand
CCCCCTTTTTGCGTTTAATGGTTGACCATTTACTGTGACCTGACATATGGATTATTTTTAGTACAGAACACAAAAATATACAATTCCCGCAATATGCAATCAGGGGGTTTTTCGAGTTTGATGCGGAACAGAATATCGCATATTCGTAGACGACAGAGCCTTGTTGTATGCGGCATTTTCTTTATCAATACGCCGTAGGCGTTCAAGCATTGTAGATTGCAGCACCCACATGAATCTGTACCCTGTAGGGGTTCAAGAACTGAGTGTTACCAGACCCTGAGACGTCCGACCTTCAGACTTTTTTCTACCTTTGCCCCGATTATGCCAAAAACCTTCTACATAGAGACCTACGGCTGCCAGATGAATGTAGCTGACAGCGAGGTCGTTGCGTCAGTCCTTAGCGATGCCGGCTACCAGCCTGCTGCCAGCATAAGAGAAGCCGACCTCATCCTCGTCAACACATGCTCCATCCGCGAGAATGCCGAGCAGCGGGTCTGGGGCCGCCTCGACCTGTTCAGGTCAGAAAAAAAGAAACGCCCGCAGGTGATTGTGGGCGTGCTGGGATGCATGGCGGAACGACTGAAGGAGAAGCTACTGGAGAGCGACAAGATGGTTGACATGGTTGTCGGCCCTGATGCCTACCGTGATCTGCCCATGTTGGTGGAGACGGCAGCGACAGGTCACTCGGCCGTGAATGTGCTTCTATCCCGCGAGGAGACCTATGCCGACATCTCCCCT
>JAKLFN010000452.1 GCA_022711195.1 Bacteroidota bacterium | reverse complement strand
AATTCAACTCTCTCCAGGGCTCTCAGCTCTCAGCCGTTTACTTCCCAAAACATACCGTTGAAACGATCACTCGGACAGTTTACAAGTCTGAGCAACCAAAGGTCAAAATCTTTGCAGGTTTCTCTCTCGGAGTTTCATATCCTTTCAAACCAATTCTTGCACCAAAGTTTTCATTATTAACAAAGAAGGATTATCTCTATTCAATCTCTTACGATCCGATTAATAAACTTGGGTGCATAAGTTTCGATTGTAAGCTCAAAATTGCTGATTAAAAGGTAAATAAAAAGAAAAATAAATATTGTATGTAAATTTGTATGTAGAAAAATAAAAAACGCTGTAAGTGTTTAATTTACAGCGTTTTATAATTATTATCCGTGATCCGCCTGGGATTCGAACCCAGGACCCCATCCTTAAAAGGGATGTGCTCTACCTGCTGAGCTAGCGAATCATCCTTTCGGTTTTGAGGGTGCAAAGATACATCTTTTTTTAACCCACCAAAATGGCATTTAAAAATTTGATTACACGCCCCGGAAATCTGTTTCAATAGATCAGATCACCTTTCCCCTCACGTGTCACAACTATCTCGTTTTCTGTACAATCAACAATTGTGGAAGGAATATTACTGCCATATCCGCCATCAATCACAATATCAACCAATTCCTGGTATTTCTCGTAAATCAGCTCAGGATCGGTGGTGTATTCAATGATTTCATCATCATCGTGCACCGAGGTTGACAT
>JAKLFN010000451.1 GCA_022711195.1 Bacteroidota bacterium | reverse complement strand
CTTCTCAAAATCAAACTGAAGTTTTTTATGTTGAGAAAGTACATTTTGCAGAGCTGCTTTTATACCTATTGCCTCTACCATTCTCTCTAAAACCAACAGTGGTCCAAGGATATACGTATCAGCTATGTCTATTTCCTTCGAAAGACTCAAAATGCTAACTGTCTCAAGATGCTTACTGATTGCATCGGATAGTTGCTCAAGTTTATTTTCTTCAACTCTGCCCAAGGACATAAGTGTCCTTTGCTTGACCTTACCATCTTCCCTGTAGGCTTCTACTAGATGGTAATAAGCATAACCCCTTTGATTTTTTGTAATCTTTATGTACATAGTCGTGTCTTAACGACATAAAAATAGTACATAAGTAATACTGTAGCAAATTGTGATAAAATATTGTTCACTACATTTCCGAAAATTGGGAATAAGAATCGCGATTTTATGCGGGTCTCAGAAGCACTAAACCCATTTAACTGTCAAACTCGGGAAATACTATTAAGTTATGCGGCATGTGAGAAACTTTAAGTAATGATGCATGAATCAAAAATAATACTTATCTTTGACGTTAGTAACGAAGTACGTTAATGATTAATTCTTTTGGATCTAAGGAGACTGAAAAGATTTGGAATGGGGATAGAGTTAAAAATCTCCCACTTGAAATACAGCAAATCGGACGAAGAAAATTAAGAATGCTGAACAACTCTCAGAATCTCCTTGATCTAAGAGTGCCTCCATCAAACAAATTGG
>JAKLFN010000450.1 GCA_022711195.1 Bacteroidota bacterium | reverse complement strand
CGCCATATTCAAAACATCCGCTTCAGATGCATAAACGATGTTGATTTGTATTTTTGTCAGTTCCGGCGGAATAAGATTTTCTTTGATGGCGTCCGTATGGATTCGGTAATTGATCTTAGCCAGATTGCGTTTGATATCCCAACCAAGTTGCTTTTGCTCTTCTTCTTTTAACCTTTGGAACTCTTTGATCAAGTAAATTTTGAATTCAGCGCTGATCCACATGCCGAATTCGAAAGCAATATCCTTGTGCGCATAAGTGCCGCCATAACGTCCCGCAGTTGCCTTCAGGCCTATCGCATTTGTCTTTTCAACCCATTCTTTGACGCTTATTTTGTAACTATTTAATCCTGCTTGACTTTTAATTATGGCGAATTCGCCATAATTAAATTCCGGGTTGTGAATTCTTTCCCAGATGCCAAGGAATTCAACGGTATTTCTGTTACGCAGCCAATCGGAGACAAAGAAATCACCGTCCTTTGCCTTCAGCATATCGCTAAGCGAAATATAATCTTCATTCTTGATGGTTACGACATTGATATCCGTTCCCATAACCGTCAGTTTGCCCATTACTTTCCTCCTGCGCTCACCTCAATAATCTTCATTGTATCGTTGCCGAAGATATCCACCACCTTGACGGCGATTTTATAGCGGCCGGGGCTGCACTCATGATACGGTGTCTGCAATTCCAGCGACCGGTCCTTTTTGGTGCGGAAGGACTGCCATTCGTTTTCAAAGATGAAATCG
>JAKLFN010000045.1 GCA_022711195.1 Bacteroidota bacterium | reverse complement strand
CGACATGGCTGCCCTGGAAGCAAAAAAGATCAAAGAGGAAGTTTTAAGCGGGTTTTCCGATGTACGCGACATTGCCATACTTCATTCCACCGGGCTGGTGAACGCAGGAGAAATATCACTGCTCGTACTTGTCTCGGCGGGCCACCGGCGACAGGCCATTGATGCCTGCTCAATGACAGTTGAACTTATCAAGGAGAGGCTGCCGGTCTGGAAAAAGGAGATCTTTGACGACCTCTCCCATGAGTGGATCAACGAAAAAAAGGCTTAAACACTCTCTCCAGGCTCTGAAACTGAAAACCGGGCACTGCTGATTCCTGTTCCTGTTATTTTATCAGGAGAAGTAGTCATCGCTGCACCGCGGCTCAGAATCCTGTTATATTCCGACTGGTTTCCGAGGATTTCGAGGGCCTTCAGGAGCTGTTCGTCGTCTTTGAGGCCAAAAGCTATTGCTCCGGCTTCATAGAAATACCTGCTGATTATTTCTTCTTCCAGAAGCTCCGTAATTTCAGGCCTGAAAACGGTCAGATCATGATCGAGGCTGTGTGAAACTTCTTTCCGGAGCTGTAGGAAGAGCTCCTCATGGAGTTCATAATACTTTTCTTTCTTGGCTGTTTCAATAAGCTGGTTAAGAGAGGTTTCTGTGACCGTGCTGTAGCTGAAGCTGCGGTTTAAAAGCATATTTCTGAAATCGGAATAATCTTTGTCGGTGAATTTGAAATCGTCGGCAGTTTTCAGATCAGGGTTGTTCCAGTAATATTGTGTGGCAAAGTCAAATATCAGGTTTCTCAGGTAGAGCTCGGCAGAGATCTGGCTGAGTGTTTCAGGCAGGCTTTCAATATCGGGAGTAATTCCCCCGCCATCTTTTACTATACGGCCGTTTTTTGTCCGGAATTCTGATATTAGCGAATCGGGAATATAACCAACGCTGCCATCTTCGTTAGGATGTGAAAAGTCGAGTGCCTGTATGCATCTTCCGCTTGGAATATAATATTTTGCCGTTGTGACTTTGAGCTGTGAATTATAGCTCAGCTGACGCGATACCTGTACCAGTCCTTTCCCGTACGACCTTTGTCCGACGATAACGCCCCTGTCGAGATCCTGGATGGCTCCTGCAACAATTTCAGATGCCGAGGCCGATCCCCTGTTTATAAGGATGGCAAGAGGAATTTTTTCATCGACGGCGCTCTTTGTCGTTTTAAAATCTTCATCAAACTGTTTCACTTTACCCTTTGTGGAGACGACCATGTTTCCCGGTCCTACAAACAGGTTGACTATTTCGACAGCTTCGGTAAGAATGCCCCCGGGATTGCCACGGAGGTCCAGGATTATCTGCTGGGGATTACTGTTCTTAAGATCAAGGAGTGCCTTCCTGACATCCTGGGAACACTCCTGGGTAAAAGACGAAAATCTGATATATCCTGTTTTTGAATCTATCATGCCATAATAGGGCACAGGCGGAATGGAAATCCTTTCCCGCTTCATTGTAAACTCTTTCTCCTTCCCGTTCCGGAGGACTGACACTGAGATTTCACTTCCGGGATTTCCTTTCAGCATATCGCTCACCTTGTCTGACGATATATCCTTCAGGGAGACACCGTTTACTTTTGAGATCTGATCGCCCGGTTTTATTCCTGCTATATCGGCAGGGAAACCTTTATAAACCTCGTTTATGACCACATATTCTCCTCCTCCCCTGATAAGCGAACCTATGCCTCCGTATTTGCCTGTTGTAAGCAAAGCAAAGTCTTCGGCGTCGGATTCAGGATAATAGACTGTGTAGGGATCAAGGGTTTTCAGCATATTATCGATACCCGTCCGGATGATTTTATCCGGATTTATTTCGTCGACATAAAAAGTGTTCAGCTCCCTGAACATAGAGTAAAAAATATCAAGGTTTTTTGCAATTCTGAAATCGCGTGTCTCCTGTGTTACCAGGAATCCTGTTGTAACTGCCGTGAGAATTATAAATCCGGAAATTATCAGTAAGCGGGTTTTTATTTTTTTCATCGTAATCTTTTTAATAGAGTGCGGGCGGGTGATTATATAGTTTTATGCTTTTCATTAAGGTCAATACAAAGCTTGTCGATCGCAAGGGCAATTTGCTGGCTTATGCCGGCGAAACTGTTAATAGTGTTTTCCCTGTAAATAATTATCAAAGAAATTTTCAGGTTTATCTTATCCAGGTGGTCATAGAGTCTCTTTTTCTCAAGCCTGTAGGCTTCTCTCATTCTTCGTTTCAGAAGGTTTCTGTCGACAGCTTTCCGGAAGTTTTTCTTTCCTACGCTGAAGGCAGCCTGTGCCTGTGCCGGTGCAGATCCTGACGACGGTCTCCATATAATCCTGAACGATTTTGTATAGAGTATATTGCCATCGTCGAAAAGCTTTGTAAATGCATCCCTGCTGCAAAGTCTTTCTGCTTTTCTGAATGTAAGCGCCTGGAGATTCATATTGATTAGGCGTTAATGTTCCGGGCAGGGTGATAAATCCTGTCCACAGCTGACAGGCTGCAGATGCTACCTGGAATTCTTGTTGAAATCCTTGAGGAAGTTATCAAGGGCCATAGTCATGGAAGGAGCTTTTGGATTTGGAGCGTTAATATCGAGCCGTAAACCTTCCTGTTCCACGGCCGATGCAGTTGTTGGCCCGAAGGCAGCAATCTTCACTTCTCCCTGTATAAAGTCAGGGAAATTCTCCTTGAGCGACTTTATTCCCGAAGGGCTGTAGAATACAAGTATATCGTAGTCGAATTCCCCGGGATTATTTGAGAAATGGCTGCTTATTGTCTTGTAAAGTGTGCCTATGGTATATTTGATACCGTTCTTGTCGAGCAGGTCGGGTATCTCTGCATTGTGCGGCTCTGAGAGCGGGACAAAGAAATTATCTTCCCTGTGTTTAATAATGATGTCGATAAGGTCCTGGAATTTGGCTTTCCCATGGAATATTTTGCGTTTCCGGTAAACGATATACTTCTGAAGGTAGAAAGCCACGTTTTCGGTAATGCAGAAATACTTCATGTTGTCGGGCACAGCAATCCTCAGCTCGCTGCATATTCTGAAGAAATGGTCGATGCCTGTCTTACTTGTGAACACCACTGCAGTAAAATCAAGCACATTGATTTTCTGATGGCGGAAATCTTTTGCCGGGATTCCCTCAACCTGTACGAATGGTTTAAAGTCTATTTTCAGGTTGTATTTTTTAGCCAGGTCGAAATATGGAGATTTCGGATTCATCGGTTCTGGCTGAGACACTAAAATCTTCCTTATTTTCAAATCCTTACAGTTTTAGTTTCACCTTCTGCTAAATACCCTATGCTGTTCTAAAACAGGCCCGCTGCTAGTTTTATGGTAACGGCCGCAGGCAAAAATTCCAGCGCACAAAGGTATAAAATCCAATACAAAATAGAAACACTCCTTTTCAGAAAAATTAAAAAGAGCCTGATAATACGGATAAGATAAAGCACTGCAAATGAAATAAAACCGGAGATTATTAGTGTTTTCGGAAGAAAAATATCAGTATAAGATATCAGAATGACAATTATGAACATAGCCAGGGCCAGGTAACGGTAGAAGTGATAGACAGTAACCGTATATTCATCAAAAACTTCTTTTTCGCCGCTCATTTTACCGGCAGCCAGGCTGATGATATGTCGGCCCGTTATGGAAATAATGATTATCCCGAAAGCGATCAGCCATGCGAGGAGACCATTAAATTCCGCCGGCATGAATCCATAGTGACAGGCAGCAAAGTATGCAAACAGGGCAATGGTCATAAACGAAATGGTATTGATCACTGTCGATTGCCAGTGAAAGATCACACCTGTGTCTCTCGATTCAGGCTCACCAACGCCCTTAAGAAGCAGGAAACGGAGTATTCCCGGGAAAAACCGTCGTGAAAAGGAATGTACAGAAGCATAAAAGAATGCCGAAACCAGAATTATAAAAACTATCCAGTCGTCGTGAAAAAGGCTCTTATTCAGATCTTCTCCTTCTTTTAGCTTTGTAACAAGGCTGTTCCTGAACTCCTGTTCGCGAATCCTGTTTTTCTCAATGAATTTGTAAGGAAATCCCCCGGTCCTGTTTTCCCCGATACGTGTAATTATATTCGCTGAATCGCTGAAGGTGATATCCGAGATGCGGCTTCTTTCAGATACCGGAAAGGTGTCGGGGAAATTATTTTGCCGGAAAGAGTGTGCGGCTTCCTGATCAGAAATGTTCATGGCGCTCGCCGGCAATTTCAGAGAGTATATTGTTTGCAAGACGGCTTGCCCCGATCCTGAAGTACTTATTGCTCAGCCATTCTTTGCCAAGTGACCGGGCAACGATATGATAATACAGCAAAGCATCCTGTGCAGATACAATGCCTCCTGCAGCCTTAAAACCGACACGGATACCTGTTTCGGAATAAAAATCTGATATGGCCCTGCACATAACATATGCCGCCTCAGGAGTGGCTGAAACGTTTACTTTCCCTGTTGAGGTCTTTATAAAGTCTGCGCCGGCATCCATGGCAATGGTCGATGCCCTGTATATCTGTTCATAATCGCCCAGGAGCCCTGATTCAATAATCACCTTTAGATGCCGGGTTCCGACAGCCTCTTTGATTTCACGGATCTCTTCTGCAACGAAAGTATAATCCTTTGCCAGGAAAGCCCCCAGCGGAATTACAATATCAATTTCGTCGGCACCGGCGTCGACAGCCATTTTACATTCGGTGATCTTGATACTTCTGAATGTCTGTGATGTGGGAAACGATCCTGCCACAGCGGCTATTTTAACATTTTTGGCAGTGAGCTTTTCCTTTACCACCGATACAAAATTAGGATAAACACAAATCGCTGCTACATTGGGAATATTGGAAAACCGTCCCTGGAAGCTGTTAACCGTTCCTGTAAGCCTGATAATATTGCTCTTGTAATCAGTAGTATTAAGGCTTGTAAGATCAATGAGGTTCAGGATCTCCATCAGGAGATGTTTACCCGGATTTTCCGGCAGGGCGAGAGACGCATTCTTAAGCCCCTTCCTGATCTCGGATTCTGAAGGAATTGATTTTACCAGTTTTTCATAAAGCTTTGTCATACAGTTACTTTTAAAACGATCCGGTTAGAAAATCACAGGAATTTAGACAGGGTCAATTTAATGCTTTTTGTTTTCAAAACTAATTTATTTCCTTTTTAACTTATCGTTTCTTGCCAGCGAGGCAAAAATTCCCAGCACGGAGAGAATTGAAAAAATAATAAATCCTGTTTTTATTGCTTTCATAAGCTGGGGGAATGTTGCAGGATCAATTTTTTGTTTCCCCATGAAAAGGGCAATAAGCATCATGGCAATACCCATACTCATCATCTGCCCCACCATTCTCATCGTACCCACAACACCCGAGGCAATACCGAGGTGTTTTTTCTCAACAGAGCTCATGATGGCATTTGAATTAGGCGAGGAGAAGAGCCCGAAACCGACACCCATTAACAGTAGAAGCAGGATTAAGACATAAACAGGTGTTTCGGAGTTGATAAAACAAAGCAGCAGCAGGCCGGTTCCTGTCAGCCCCATGCCGACTGATGCAATTATACCCGGATTCTTTTTGTCGGAGAGCCTTCCTGCAAGCGGTGAAAGAATCGCCATAGCAATGGGCTGTGATATCATAATCAGGCCGGCGCTCCGGGCATCAAAACCCTTGAGATACTGCAGGTACAGGCTTATGAAAAAACCTGTGGCACTGGTGGCAGAATAATGTATCAGTGCGGCAAGGCCTGAAAAGGCGAAAACCCTGTTCCTGATAATAAGCCTGATATCAAATACCGGGAAATCAGTTCTCTCCTCGAACAGGATGAAGAGTGCTGCAAGTATTATCCCTGCCAGCAGCAGGATCCATCCTGTTGCCGAAGGAAGTTTCGAAAATCCATACATGAATGCCGAAAGGGCAACGCCGTAAATCACCGATCCCTTCCAGTCGAACCTCTCTCCCCTGGCTTCGGCCCATTCGCCTTTCATTTTTTTAAGAATGAAATAGAGGGAGACCAGCCCGACCGGTACCAGGGCTGCAAAAATGCTTCTCCAGCCCAGCGTTTCGGTAAGAAACCCTCCGATCACAGGACCGGCAGAGAGACCAAAATAGACTGCAGTGATGTTGATGCCCATAGCGCGTCCGCGCTCGCCGGGAGGGAAAACGGAGGTGATGATGGCCAGGCTTGTTCCAAAGATCATGGCGCTCGAAAAACCTTGCAGTATCCTGAATGCGATAAGCGAGGTAATGTTCCACGAGAAGATGATAAGAAAAGTGGACAGGGTAAAAAGAGATATTCCCCAGGTAAAAACTTTCTTCCTTCCGATAATGTCACCCAGTCTTCCGAAAGGCAGGAGAAACAACGCAGAGGCAAGTATAAAGCTGCTGATAACCCACCCCTGGCTGATTGCATTTGTATTGAATTCACTTCCGATTGCCGGCAGTGCAAGGTTGACAGCTGATCCCAGGAAGGGTGTAAGAAAGGCTGCAAAAGTCGCTACAAGCATGACTGACCTTTTCAGGCTGCGCTCATCATTTTTCACGCGGGTATCCTCCATTGCTCACAAAGTATGCTATTCCTTTTCTTTAGTATCTATGATTATTGTTACCGGACCATTGTTCACCAGCGCCACGTCCATCATGGCTCCGAATTCTCCTGTGGCCGTTTCCCTTCCTGTGAGCTCTGTTATTTTATTAACAAAGAACTCATAAAGAGGCTTTGCTTTTTCCGGTCGTGCGGCTTTAATATATGAGGGTCTGTTCCCCTTCTTTGTTTTAGCATGAAGGGTGAACTGACTTATCACCATAATACTTCCTGCCGCATCGGTAACCGGCAGGTTCATGACCCCGTTATTGTCGTCGAAAATGCGCAGCTGAACTATCTTTGCTGCAAGCCAGCCGGCATCAACCTCAGAATCTTCCTCCTCAATTCCCACCAGGATGACCAGTCCTCGTCCGATCTCTGATAAACACCTGTTTCCTGCTGAAACGGATGCACTGCTTACACGCTGAATAACAGCCCTCATAATAACTTATTTACCCGTGCCAAATATAGAGATTCAATTTTAAAAGCGGCAGGTGAGCTTTTATTATCTTTGCCGTTTAAATTTAACCCGATGGATTTCCTCACAATATTTCTTATCGCCCTGGGATTATCATTTGACACATTTGCTGTCTCTCTTTCTTTCGGGGTCGTACAGAATAAAATTCTCTTCTGGCAGGCTTCACGTGTTGCAATTGTACTTGCGATATTCCAGGCAGGAATGACTGTTATGGGGTATTTCTTAGGGTCGCTGGTGAGTGATTTTATTATGAGTGCCGATCACTGGGTGGCCCTGGTGCTTCTCTGCTTCCTGGGGATCAGAATGATCGTTGAGGGAATTACCAGGAAAGAAAATGGTAAACCAAGGGATTATACCAGGACCAGGGAGCTTATCACTGTTGCAATTGGTACCAGTATTGATGCTTTTGCCGTTGGCATCAGCTTCGGCCTTCTGAAGATGCAGATATGGCTTTCCGGGGTCATTATCGGGGCTGTGACATTTATTGCTTCGATGACTGCCATCAAGATCGGGAAGTCGGCCGGGACAAGGCTGGGACAACGGGTAGAGGTTGTCGGCGGGGTGATCCTTATCGCAATAGGGGTGAAGATCTTTCTCGAACACATGCTCGGCTGAAAATGCCGTGTTCTTTTCAGATGGGGATCATTGATCTCTTCCGCGAAGTGTAGTGTGCCACTTCGGTGTATCCTGCCGATTTGAGCAAATCGCGGGCTTCATCGAAATATTGACCCACTCTTGCCGGGAAATGTGCATCGGAGTTTATGCAAACAGCAATATTGTTCTCCCTGAAAATGTGCAAAAACCTCCTGTCGGGGTAGAAATCTGCCAGCGGCCTGTTTCTCCCGTTCGTGTTAAGCTCAAAGGCAACATCGTGTTTTTTCATTGTCTCCGCCACCATTCTGTACAATGGTTCCGGGTCATACGAAGGTTTGTAGCCGTAGATCCGGATGAGATCGCAATGCCCTATAATATCGAACAACCCCGAGGCGACGGCCTTTGCAACAGTTTCAAAATAAGACTCATACAGCGCATCAACATTTTTCCCCTCGTAGAATTCAGGTCCAAGGTCCACTGTTCTTTCGCCCAGGTAATGAACAGAACCAATTCTGTAATCAAGATCATATTTATCGAGAAAAAGAGCAATCTCCTTCTCTTTACCTTCAAAATAATCGATTTCAAGTGCGCTTTTAATGATCACCTTTTCCGACCTGATCTTCAGATCGTGCAGATGTTCCAGGTAGGCTGGCACATTTGAGGGATCCATGCACCATGTCTGGTTTTCCCTGAAAAGCGAAAGATGCTCGGAAAATCCTATTTCAGAAATACCTGCTGCCAGGGCTGCAGAAATATAATCTTCGGGAGCAGCCTTCCCATCGCTGAATGTAGTATGTATATGATAATCGGTTCTCATAATCATCGATTACCTGTTTCTGTTGAGAAAGACAGGGGAACATTTCAAATATAAACAAATAGGGAGAATGAAGTGTTTTAATAAAAACTTAAATTTGCAATCAAATCTGTTATTACCCTGATGGACCGGAAATGCATCTGTGAGAATTGTGAATTCAGAAATATTGTTTTTTCTCTTCTGAATGACCAGGAAGTGCAGGATCTGTGCAATAACAAGCATGAATTTTCCTTTGCCAAAGGGGAACTCATTCACCGTGAGGGAGATCCTGTAGTGTATTTCAAGTATCTCAAGAGCGGGCTGGTAAAGTTATACCGGACAACCTCCACTGGTGAAGAACAGGTGATTACCATAACAAAGCCTTTTGAATTTGTCAGCAACATTAATATTTTCTCCGATGAAAGATACAGCTATTCTGTGGCGGCTGTTGAAGACTCTGTTGTATGTGCCGTGAAGCTGGACTTTATCAGGAAGATATCTCTTGCCAACGGATCATTTGCCATGGGCCTGCTTTCAAAGATCTCCAAGGTCAATGAGAAGATCATAATCCAGACTCTCGACATCCGGCAGAGAAACCTTGCCGGAAGGGTAGCATATATTCTTCTCTACTTCGCGAATGAAATCTACGGAACAAGGGTTTTCGATCTTCCTGTGTCGAGGCAGGAGATAGCTGACTTTATAGGGATGAGCTCGGCAAACGTCATACGTACCCTGTCTGATTTTAAAAAAGACGGCATCCTCAAAGTCAATGGTAAGACGATCGAAATATCTGATATAGGCCGGCTTGAGACAATGTCGAGGATTGGATAACCGACTATTTATAAAATCCTGTTTATCAAAATCAATAAGCTAAAACATCCTTAAGTGCTTCCTCTGCCCCGGGGAAAGTAAATTTATATCCCGCTTTTATTATCTTTTCTGCCGATACCCTGTTCCCCTTCAGTACAACATCAGCCATCTGACCCATTGCTGCCCTGAGGAAAAGAGCAGGAACCGGAACAGGCAAAACCGGCTTCCCTAATACCCGGGCAAGAATCCTGACAAAATCCCCATGTGTAATATGCGATGGCGCAACACCGTTAAATGATCCGGAAAGTGTCTGATCTTCAATTGCCTTCAGGTAGATACCGCACAGATCGCTGATATGGATCCACGGCATATATTGTCTCCCGTTTCCTGTCTGAACAAGAAAACCGAACCTGGCAGGCATCATCAGCTTTGACAGGGCGCTGTCATTTTTTTCAATTACTACGCCACTCCTGATCTTAACCGTTCTTATACCCGTTTTCTCAAACCTGTCTGCAGTTTCTTCCCACAGCCTGCAGGTCTCCGCAAGAAAATCTGAACCCGGAGGATCAGTTTCCGTAAAGATCTTTCCGTTAGCCGCCGAACCATAATAACCGACCGCCGAGGCAGAGATATATGCCTTCAGTTTTATATTATTCTCAGTGACAATTTTATAAAGCAGCTTTGTCGTACCTGTGCGGCTGTTTACGATCTCTGTTTTTCTTTCCGGTGTCCATCTTTTTTCGCCAATGTTTGCTCCCGAAAGATTGATGATATATCCCGAGCCCTCAAAATATGCAGAATTAGCTATTCCTCTTTCGGGATCCCACCTGTAGACACGTACCCTGCCAAAATTATCCTGCTTTCTGGAAAGATGTGAAACAGCATAACCTCTGGAGAGAAGCAGTGATGTCAGATATCTTCCGATCAGTCCGCTGCCTCCGGCGATGAGAACACCGGCGCCTGGTTTATCCGGATAGCTGCTCATTGGTATTTCAAATTATGGGTGAAAGTACAAAATCTATGGACACTATTAAGCTAAAACTGATAATGAATGGCGTTCTGAAATAGATATTTGCATTAATATTAAAATGTTATACTTTTAGGGTCTCAAAATTTCATTAAAATGGCAGCAGTAAAAAAACAAAACATGGCGGTTAATATCAAGAAAACAAAGGGAATAATAGCAATCCTTACAGGCGGGGGAGACGTTCCCGGACTTAATCCGGCCATCAGGGCGGTGACTATTCGTGCTAACAGGGAAGGATACCAGGTAATAGGTCTCAGAAGAGGATGGGCTGGTATTACCGAAATAATCAGGGATCCTAAATTCGATAACAGCAACAATTATATCCCTCTTACTGACGACATTGTGAACAGGGCGGGTCGTACAGGTGGTACCTTCCTTCATACATCGAGGACAAGGCCCAGCCACATGTCGAAATCGAGCGTACCCGAGCATCTGCAGAATATCTATAATGCAGAAAAAAATGACCTCACACCAGAAGTCATCAAAAACCTGGAATGGCTTAATGTCGATTACCTTGTTCCGATAGGTGGCGATGATACTCTCAGCTACGGAGTACACCTTTACAAAAAAGGAGTCAACGTGGTTGCAATCCCGAAAACAATGGACAACGATGTTCCGGGCACGGACTATTGCATAGGGTTCAGCACATGCGTATCGCGTACTATTCAGATGACAAACACACTGAGAACCTCGGCAGGATCGCATGAAAGGATCATGGTACTGGAAGTCTTCGGCCGCTATGCAGGCTTCACGGCCATGCTGCCAACAATGGCCGGTTCGGCAAACAGATGTGTGATACCTGAATATAAATTTGATATTGAACAGCTTACACAGCTGCTCGTTGAGGACAGAAATAGTAATCCAAGCAAGTATTCAATCGTACTGGTTTCAGAAGGAGCAATGTTCAAAGGCGGCGAAATGATCTTCTCCGACAGTGAAAGAGATGCATACGGACATGCCAAGCTGGGAGGAATAGGCGATGTTGTTTCACAGAGAATAAAAGATCTTTCCGGAAAATTCAACCATGGTAAACAGATAAACATCATCAACCAGAAACTGGGTTATATGGTTCGCGGAGGAGATCCCGATTCTCTCGATTCAATTGTTCCTATGGCTTATGGCAACCTGGCTCTCGACCTGATACTTAAGGGTGTGCATGGCAGGATTGTGGTCCTAAAGAACGGCAGGTATGATAATGTTCCTATCGACGTTGTTACGTCGTCAAAGAAGATTGTTAAGGTTTCAGAGCATTACAATACTGACAGGCTGAGGCCATTCTATCACAGTTTCGAGATGAAGCCATTCCTTCTGATGGCATCCGATAATTAAAAAAATATGCCGGGAAGCATGGATCTGTTCTGCTTCCCGGCACTCTTTTAAGCTCTTAATGAGGAGCTTACTTAATTCCCAGTTTAATAACTTCGCTTCCGGCTAAAAGAAAAGCTCCGGTTCCATAAACCTCCCAGCTTTCTGCCGAGAAGTTTTTCCTTGGATCGGCACCGATCGGCTGGCACCACCCTACATGTCCGTCAGGCTGTATCAGGCCGTTAAG
>JAKLFN010000449.1 GCA_022711195.1 Bacteroidota bacterium | reverse complement strand
GCCTTCCAGTTTCTGGTAATTACGGCATAACCGTTATCTATCTGAGTTTCTGTGTTTATACCGTTGACGACGATGATAACGTTCTCATCTGACTGACCTGCAAAATTGTAAAGCCCGCCGGGGATGGCCTCGTTACGCGCCCAGCCCGGGATGCGGACACGGAGGGTGAATTTCCCCGCTTTCTCAGGATCTACTGTCATATTGACTTTGCCTTCCCAGGGGTAATTAGTCTCCTGTGTGACTTTCACCCTGTGTTTTCCGAAAGTGATGTCAGCATTATTCGATGCAAACAGGTTTACATACAGGTCCTTGTCAGTAACCGAATAGATGTAGCCAGGTATTGCAGGAATAAACCGGCATACATTCGAAGGGCAGCAGGCGCAGCCGAACCAGGCCGAACGCTCGTGCTGACCGCTCGACTCCAGCGGGTTGGGATAGAAGAATCTGTCACCGGCCAGGTTGACTCCTGACAGGGCCCCGTTGTAAAGTGTCTTCTCAAGCACATCAAAGTATTTCCCTTCCCCGTGCATCGAGAAAAGTCTGTGGTTGAAGAAAATGTTGCCGATTGAGGCACATGTCTCGCAGTAGGCTGACATGTTGGGCAGGTGGTACGGCTCTGCAAACCCTTCGTTTCCGCCCGATGCACCAATGCCCCCGGTGATGTACATCTTCCTGTGTACCAGGTCTTCCCATATCTTCGTAATTGCATTCACATAGGCCTCGTCACCAAGAATTGATGCCACATCG
>JAKLFN010000448.1 GCA_022711195.1 Bacteroidota bacterium | reverse complement strand
TCGGAGTGATGAGAGAAGCGCACAGGCTGAACCTGCCAACCTCCGCAACCATGATGTTCGGCCATGCCGAAACAGTTCAGGAACGGCTCGAGCACCTCGACATGTTGCGCAAGCTCCAGGATGCCAGACCTGCCGGGCATGACGGATTCATAACCTTTATCCCCTGGCCCTTCATGGACCGTGGCACCAGGCTGGCAGACAAGGATGGCATACGGAGTACTGTGACCGCACCGGAATACCTGAGACTGATCGCAATCAGCCGGCTGATGCTCGACAATATCCGGAACATCCAGGCATCTATACTTACTGTTGGAAAAGAGACGGCCATGTTATCACTTCATTGCGGCGCCAATGACCTTGGATCAGTGATGATTGAAGAGAATGTTGTCAGTGCTGCAGGTGACCCGTTCCGGGTCAGCCCCGAGGCAATGAAGCAGATAATCCGCGAGGCGGGATTCACTCCTGTCAGGCGAGATCAGCGGTATGTTCCTGTAGATTAGGCAAGAGGCATTAGGCAGTAGGCAATAGTGTTTCAATGATAGCTCGTAGAGCTTAAAGCATTGTAGATGTGCGATTTGCGATGTAGGAATTTTGGCCGTAGGCCATTAAGCATTGTATCAGTTCTGCCGGGAACCTGATGTTTATTCCTGCCGCTTCCGTACCGTATACATCAGCGCCTCAACCTGCCGAAGAAGCTCCCGCTTCTCCTCCTTCGGCGCATAAACAAATCCGGTTACCACTACAGCCCTTGT
>JAKLFN010000447.1 GCA_022711195.1 Bacteroidota bacterium | reverse complement strand
TTTTCTTATCATTCGGGAGGCGTCCCATATTAACGGTAACTTGACATTAGCACATGTTTTAAGTTTAATACAGCGAGGATACTGCTAAGGTAGTAATAAATATCAGCAAAACGCGGATATTACGCCCTTTCAGGGCTCAGGATCAGCAGTGGTGACAGGCCCCCGGCTGGCACCGGGGGTTATTCATATTACGCCACATTCGTGGCTTTTGTAACAGGCACTATCAGTTATGGTCTCGCACGGCTGGCATCGGGGGTTATTCATATTACGCCACATTCGTGGCTTTTGTAACAGGCATTATCAGTTATGGTCTCGCACGGCTGGCACCGGGGGTTATTCATATTACGCCACATTCGTGGCTTTTGTAACAGGCAATATCAGTTATGGTCTCGCACGGCTGGCCACCGGGGGTTATTCATATTGCGCCACTTTCGTGGCATTGGTAACAAGTATAATTAGTCTGGTTATAGGAATTTCCAGATATGGCCACATCCGTGGCTTGTGAACATTTCATGATTTTGACCGGCAAATTGATCAGTAAAATGTGCAAAAACAATTTTTAAAATTCGAACATTCTGTCTTCAAAGCGTCTCACGATAATACCTTCAAATGTATATTCATTGAAACAATAAACAAATTTTGATTTTTGGATGTTTTCGCCCAACGCATAAAAGGCGCTTCACAGCTCTTCCTCGCAGCTTTCATGCCCTTCCTGATCTATATCTTTAAATTTTCGTGAGATAATCTCATACAAAAGGGTGC
>JAKLFN010000446.1 GCA_022711195.1 Bacteroidota bacterium | reverse complement strand
AGAGATTCGAACTCTCAACCAACAGAACCGGAATCTGTCATTCTATCCATTGAACTACGGGACCATTATATTTTGTCCTGTCAAAGGAATCTGTCATTCTCACGCTTGAAGGTGTGACAGGTATCCATTGAACTACGGGACCAGTCAATTCACGACAAAAGTAATTCCATTGGAGCGGTTTTACAACTATTTCTGTGAAATAGTGAATTTCCCTTTTTACCGCTGAGATCGCAAAGTAACAGCAAAGAACGCAAAGCTAAAATAATGTCACTCATAGTAAGTTCCTCTCCCTGTTGTTTACCCCCTTTCTTATTTCCCCCAAAGGGGAAAGGATGGTTCGGTAGCTTAAGAAAAAAAAAAGTCACAGGAGAAACCTCAGTTGAGGCTCTCCTTCCCCCGTGGGGGAAGGTTGGGAAGGGGGTAATTTACAATAAATTGATTTTCTCTCTTCAACATGGAAGGTTGGGAAGGGGGTATTATCTACAGGTATATTTTCTCTTTCCACTTAGGGAAAGTCGGGGAGGTAGTTATCGTCTCACTACCACAAATCCCCTCATCGTCCTCCCTATTCCGGTGGTTATCATATAGAAATACGTGTCGTCCGGTAGCGGATTTTTGTCGATGTCTACCCCGTCCCAGTCATTATTATAATTCTGGTTCTTATAAACCTCGACCCCTCTCCTGTCGAATACTATCAGCTCGGTTTTGCCGAGGCTTTCTATACCCTGGATGACCAGGAAGTCGTTATTCCCGTCCAGGTTTGGGGTGATGAGC
>JAKLFN010000445.1 GCA_022711195.1 Bacteroidota bacterium | reverse complement strand
TCACAAAAACAGATACTGCTCATCCGGCATCATCACCAACCACCGGATCATCTGCTTTTGAAGAAGGCGATTCAGTACACCATGATCGTTTTGGCGATGGTATCATCTTATCAATCGAAGGGGAAGCCCCGAACCAGACTGCAACAGTAGATTTTGTGAATGAGGGGAAGAAAAAGCTGCTGCTGAGATTTGCAAAACTCATTAAAAAGCAGTAGAGGCTATAGATGCATTAAAGGCTTTAAAGGCATTTGCCTCTGCAGCCTCTACAGCCTCTACAGCCTCTAATGCTTTTACAGCCCTATTTCTGTGTTCCTGCCTGGTTGAAGTTCATCTGGCGCAGTGAATAACCCGATGCTGACATCGAGTGCTTAAATCCAGTATTGATCTCTTTGGTTTCCGACTTCATTGTAAGTTTTCCCTTGTTGTCATAAGCTTCCATCGCCAGGGCAGCACCATCACGAAGTTCGGGAGTGTCATAATATGGCGATACGCCTGCCTTTGAGAATGTCCTCTTGTCAGCTTTCAGCTTAAGGTCTTTGGTGATCCATACTTTGCTGTATTCTTGTTTTCCTTCTTCTCTGACTGTATATTCGTCGCACTTATAGCCGGCGATCACTTTACTGTTGCCTGTCTTTGTAATTACCGTTTTGGGCATATTTTCTGCCTGTCCTGCTGCAGCTGTTTCATCCGGCACATCGCTGATCATTCCAAACTTTGTTCCTCCCATATCTGTAAGCATAAGGAAGGACTTATTTGTTCCGTCGACAATAAATGCAGAAGCC
>JAKLFN010000444.1 GCA_022711195.1 Bacteroidota bacterium | reverse complement strand
GGCAAATCTTTTTATGGTATTCCAGTAACCCTTATAAACTGGTAATTGCCGCTAGATGATCAGGTAATCTTTGATGATATGTATCCCTTTGAATACTCCTTGGAAAACTGATCGAATTCAGGAAGTATACAATAAAGCTCTGCTGAAATTAGAAGTACTCTATGGAAGGAATTAGGATGCGCAAATATTCTTTGGTCTGCTTTCTCATTTTGTTATTAACCGCGTGCACGAGGCAAACTTACCAAGATCCTCAATCCGGAGATACCGCTGCTTTGCCAGGTCCAACGGAGACTAAGCCAATCGCAACAGTACCAAATCAGGTGGAAGTAGCTACCCCAGCTGAGGAAATCGACGTGCAAACCGTCACTGCTGATTGGGAGAGTCTCTATACAGTGGAAAAACCCACCCGCGACCGGGAGGTGATTATCCGAATTCTCGACGATCTGCATGACCGTGCCATGGCTCAAATTGACAAAGCTGGATGGTATCGCGAAGGTCTTTCATTTTCTGAAGCAGAAGACATCTCAAATGTCTCCACCTGGGTTCATGTTACAGAGCCAGAAATACACAAATTTGACAGCACGGTAACATTTTATTACTATCCCGAAATCAACGGTCCGGATTCCATGCAACCTGGCTGTGTTCTCTCTCCCGAGGGGGATTACGGCAAAAATTACAAGGTTGACAATAACGGCGAAGCCTATTTTTATAATCGGTCGGGTCCGGAAGAAGTGTTTTTTCCACATGATTTAATTCTCGATCCTTTTAGTGGAATGAAGGAAATGCCTGAGAAAAC
>JAKLFN010000443.1 GCA_022711195.1 Bacteroidota bacterium | reverse complement strand
CTGAAGGCTCCACGCGGAAGGTGCCGCGGAAAACGGGCTGCACGAGCTCATTGGCATACTTCCGTACCGGCACGAAGATGGCATCGCCGGCATGTGCGAGGCCCCCGAAGAGGTATATCACCTCCGGACTAGAAAAGATCACCGAGTTGGCTATCCCCAGTGCTATCATGCGCGCCGTCTGATCAAGCGCCTCCTGTGCGATGGTGTCGCCGGCCGCCGCGGCTTCAGCGATCCGCCGTGACGTAATCTCACTGCCCCTTAGCTCACGCAGCAGACTCTCGTCACGGCGGTCGCTGAGTAATGCAAGAACAGTGCGGACCAGGCCTGTCGCCGAAGCATATGTCTCGAGGCAGCCGCGGCGGCCGCAGCCACAGACCCTGCCTCCCTCCGCCACAGTCATGTGTCCCAGCTCACCGGCAAAACCGGTGTGCCCATACACAACCTCCCCGTCAACTACTATACCGCTGCCCAGACCCGTGCCCAGGGTGAGGATGATGAAATGCTTCACACCCTTCGCGGCACCGAAGATCATCTCACCAAGTGCTGCGGCATTTGCATCATTGGTGATCCGTGTCTTTAATCCCGTGCGACGCTCGGTGATCTTTACAAGCGGGATTATCCCCTTCCAGCGCAGGTTGGGGGCAAGCTCAATGGTTCCATTGTTGAAATTGGCATTGGGAGCACCTATACCTATGCCAATGAGTTTAAGGTCCGGATGACCGGCATTGATTTCTTTCAGCTTCTCATCAAGGGCGATGACGAAATCATCAGCAAAAGCGTAGTCAGGCGTGGATAACCGC
>JAKLFN010000442.1 GCA_022711195.1 Bacteroidota bacterium | reverse complement strand
AAGCATAATGTGGCCTATGCCAACTGGAACTATAAATCCACAGCTTTCGGGATTGTTGATGATAAGGGAAATGCAACTCCGAAGACCAGTATTTTGCTTGGGAAGTGATTGGGAATCGGTCCCCGATAGCTATCGGGGCGGTAATCAGTTGTCAGTAATCAGTAACTTGTTAGCCGATAGCTGATAACTGGTAGCCGGAACAGCAATTGACCAATCCACCCACAGCTCTACAGGGAATATAGACGGTAAGCAAAGGATTGTAATTTATAGAGGAAATCGCTGTAAAACTTTCCCCTCCTTTTGAAGGAGGGGTGGCCGGGACTCCTGATTATTTGCTTTTTACAAGGTGTATTTCCCGGCCGGGGTGGTTGATTAAACTGATCTTTACATATATATCTTAAGGGTATATTATTATGTACAAAGGTTTGTGGACTAGAATAACATCATTCAACTATGTAGCAAAATGCAATATATTTTGAAATCAGTTTTGCGTTTCATAATTTTCTTTGAAAAACAGTAGGGACATTTTAATTAATAAAATGAATTTATCTGGTTTAATAATCAACCACCCCGGCCGCAATGAAGCTTTGCTGTATTTCGATAAAATTTGTGCTGCGGCCACCCCTCCTTCAAAAGGAGGGGAAACTTATACTAACATTTCCAGTGGTAAAGCTATCTGCAACCCTCCACTCCCAGCTCCTCCCAGCCTTGCTCCGCCGAAGCGGCTACGCGAAGGCGATGAAGGGGAGCCGATAATCAAACCAAACAAGCAACAAGCAACAAGCAACTATATTATCTAAC
>JAKLFN010000441.1 GCA_022711195.1 Bacteroidota bacterium | reverse complement strand
GGTGTCGGCGAAGTCGAGCCAGTCGAATCTTACCGCCTTGTTTTCCCTTGCATAGACCAGGCGTGCCCTGGCCCCGGTTTTATCCCAGTAGAATGTAAAAATGTCGCCGTCAACCGTTACATTGTCGGCGAACCATTCGGCGAGGCCTTCGGGTGTGCTCAGCCTGTCGTAGAGGACTCGGGTAGGAGTGTTCAGGGTATATTCGATTTCGAATCTGGTTCTCATTTGATGGGGTGAGTGTCATGCAATATAAAAATAATAGATGAAAAGAAAAAGTTTGTCTGGCAAAATGAAAAAATATTTATATTTGCAGCCTCGAAAAACCAGCCTTCCGGAGCACATTGGCATATCATTGCCAGGGTGAGGGAGGGATGAGGGCGAGATAGCTCAGATGGTTAGAGCGCATGATTCATAATCATGAGGTCGAGAGTTCAATTCTCTCTCTCGCTACGGTGAAAATCAGGCAGTTACGAATTATAAAAGTGACTGCCTTTTTTCTTTGCATACACAAACGCATACACAGAAACGCCTGAAATGTCATTTTTGACCTCTTTTTTACGGTGTAGTAAGTGTAGTTGCCGGGGAAACATTTTTCTTTTTTATAGTGTAAGAAGTAACCTTGAGGTTTTAAAATATATCTCAGAATCTCGCTTCCAGAAATAATGCCAGGTAGCCAATCTTTATTCTTTTTCTCACTACTAACTATAGATTTTTTTCCATCTTTTCCAATTAAACCACTATTAAAATCAATGATGTCACCTAAGGGAATTGTCTTATTTTCAACTTTTGTGACGATATCCAT
>JAKLFN010000440.1 GCA_022711195.1 Bacteroidota bacterium | reverse complement strand
GTATAAAATGCCTGATCAAAACTCGATCCTAATTGACCCTCTTTTGTTTGATGTGTAAGTTCCTCGATAGCATAATTAAGTATCTTATAAAATAGTACTTCGGATACTTTTGACTTATCCCCGATGACATTAAAGTCATCCAACTTTTCAACCGATGCAATTCTAAATGTCTCCATGTTTTTTAATTTGAGTTAATATTGAGTTTTCTGCTGATATTGTAGATTTATAAATACCGTGCATGACAAGTAAATTACAAGCATAATTAAAGGCATATCGGTATAATTTTGCCTTATCAAGTTTTGGTTTTATTATCTTCAGTTTCATAACTATAAGACTAAGAATCCTTCTCTTCGCTTTAACTAATCATATCAGCAGAACGTTAGGTGCGCAGCCAACCCACGCTTGCGCACTTACAATCATAATGGAGTTGCCATAAATAACTTTGGATTACTTCCAGCACTTTCGCAACTATCCCACACAAACCCTTTTTCTTCACCTATTCTTTTCCAAACTCTGTTAGCTCTATCTTGCGTGCTTTCAAATAGCTCAACCCCACCGCTCCCCAACATATAAGGCGTTGGGTTTCTAGCAATTTCCATAAGTTCATTAAATTCTTCCTCTGATAATTCAAATTGTTTTTTCATATTGCCTTATTTGCGCCAGCACCTAACACATAATATAAAAAATAGCTGCTGACTGGTTAATATTAAAGTATTTACATTTATTCAAGTTCATCTGTTTGCGAAAAGTAGTGCTTCTATCACGCTACTTTTCATATTATCAAACGTTATATCCCGTTCATTTCATCTTTACAAAATGTCCTGATACTTACCCGCCAATCCTCGGA
>JAKLFN010000044.1 GCA_022711195.1 Bacteroidota bacterium | reverse complement strand
GCTCCCTGGTCGCCTCTTACATAAATCCTGGGTGAACTGCTGGCAGCCTTGAAGGTAAGTGCGAATCTCCTGAAGTTTCCATGAGAGTCACCATTATTACCTATCGACTTTACAATACCGTCGGCATCCTGGAACGATTCACTGCCCCCGACACCGGCATACATCGGTTCATTATACAGGCGGACAGGTGTGTACATATTGTCATAGTCGGCAAGCCACATGTTTCCTGTGAAAAAGAAAGGTATGCTGCTTTTGACCGTCCCGTTGGCAGAAGCAAGGTTTATGAAACCTGCAGTATTACCGGGAATGGTAAGGATCATCTGTGTGGCTGTCTGGGTCTGGATGCCGGCAGTTACACTACCAACAGTTACAGATGTTACCAGGTCAAGTTTTGTGCCGTCAATGACAATTGCTCTTGTTGTAGATGAAGATGCTTCGGCTCCTTTTCCGGGATTGAAGTTTGATATCACGGGAAGGTTAACCTGGAATGTAGTGCTCTCGACAAAACCGTCGGTGAGTGTCAGCTTGATTTTTCCAGTTGTTGCACCGACAGGCACGTTCACCGTAATCATTGAATCGCCTGAAAAAGTAATCGGAGTCGCATTGATGGTTCCGAATTCGACCTTGGTAACCTCACTCATCATTGTACCTTTAATAGTCACAAGGTCATTGATATTCAATGCTGTAATGTTTGGTTCAATTGATGAGATCACCGGAAGGGCAAGTGAGAGATTGTTCGCACTCACCGATTCAGCCGGCTTCAGCATGCCGTAATCGGTCATATACGTATAGAACAGCCTGATCTTAGCTGTCTGCAGTCCGACAGGGGCAATTACCTGGAGCGAAGTTGCTGTCGGTGTGCCTGTGATTGCAGCCTTCAGACTCCCAATGAATACCGAATCGACCTTGTCAAGAAGGTTCCCGGTAATTGTAATTACATCGCCGCTGCCGGCAATCTTTGGATCAAATTCAATTACGGAAGGTACAGGAGTGGCATCAACCACAAAATTTGTCCTTGATGCGAGGATCGCACTGCCGATGACAAGATTGATCCTGGCTGTCTGGGCTCCTACAGGGACGGTTACCGTAAGCGACGAAGCTGATTGTGCTGTAATATCTCCGGCCACGCTGCCAAATCCTACCTGTGTGACCTCGCCGAGACCGCTTCCTGTTATAACCACACTATTCCCTGGGAACCCATGCAAAGGACTGAAGGTGAACAATGTATCATACGATACCGGATCGATTTTAATATCTCCGGTCTTTTTGCAGCCTGCAACCATGAAAATGATGATCAGGACAGCAAAAGTAGCTCTGTATAAATAATCTAGTTTTTTCATTTTCATAAGTTTCTAGTCAGCGATAAGGAACTTGATATTATCCACCGAGATTTTCTCTCCGAAATTAGCATTGGCTGTCTGTGCCGGAGGCTGTATCTTGACACCGCTGATATCCTTGAATGCAGGAAGCGGCATAAATGCCGGATCAGTTGAAGGTGTGCTTCCGTAGCCTGAGCCCATATCCGGAAATGTCAGTGTTACTGTATTCCAGCCTATGACGAGTGCAAGTGTTTTGCCCCACACATCAGATCCCCGGGCTATCATGACATTGACATTCATAGCCTTGGTAAGCTTTATATCGACTGACAGGGTGATCTTCGTGTTGTCGGTATATACAGGCATTCCGGTAGTATAGAAGTCGAGGTTCCCTCCCCAGCTGGTACTGTTATCTTTAATAGTGAACGTCCAGAAGTTGTTTTTCGGGAAATCGCCGGTTTCCATAATGTCGTTGTCGAGGTTGCCGTTACTGCTGATAAACGATGCAGCATTATAATTCTTCTTGCCGTCGAAGTTGCTGATCAATATCTCGGTTCCCAGTTTCAGAGCATACGGACTGGTTGTTATACCGCCCGATTCAGTTTCAATGGTCATTGAGCCGCCTGTAAATCCTGCCGGTGCATTTACTGTAATGATCTTGTCCGACTCGATGTTCAGAGTCGAAGTCACATCAACTCCATTGATCTTTACTGTTTTTGCCAGGTAGAGCTCTTTGCCATAAACTGTGATAAGGTCGCCGGCATGAGCTGCTTCAGGTTCCAGGGCATAAATTACCGGCGGTGAAATGATCCTGATAGCTCTCTGGGCAAGTCCCTTCCCTGAGAAAAGGAAGCTTACTGTAACAATATCGCCCAGGGGTGATGTTGCCGGGATTGTAAAATTCAGCGCAGAGCCGGTTGCCGTAAACGGGACCACCGGATCGGTAACTGAATTCAATAAGATCTTATATACCTTATCCAGGTCGCTGCCGGTTACTGTTACAATGTCTCCAGGCTGTGTTACAAGCTTGTCAAAACCTGTTATCCTGTCGTTCATGTCAACAACACCGGATTCCATAAAAGTTTCTTTCTCAGAACATCCTGCAAGTACCAGGCAGACCAGAAACGAAACCTTTATCAGTCCTGATTTTATATTTATATGTTTCATTTTTGATTTCAATTTAGTTAACATCATTTCTTACGACTTCTAGTACCCGTCATTCTGACCGAAATCATTCGACGTCAGGTCGATCTGGCTCTGGGGTATCGGACGCAGGACATGATAATCCTGTATGTTCTGGTAAGCGGGGATATGTCCGTTGTCGCTGTAGATAACAGGAGTAACGAGATTCCTCACGCGGTGCAGAAGCTGTACCTCTCCGCTCTCAGTCCTTGTTCTTACCAGGTCCCACCAACGCATATATTCACCACAGAGCTCACGTGAGCGCTCGTCGAGGATGAATGAGATACCGGTATCGTAGTCAGTCATATCAGGAACCTTATTCCTCAGCCTCTGCGAAGCGAGAAGATTTTCTGCCGTTGTACGCGAAGCATTAAATGATGCCCTGTCGCGGATCACATTGACAAGTGATATCGCTTCTGCAGGGCGGTTCAGGTACATGGCAGCTTCTGCAGCAATAAGGTATGTTTCTGCAAAACGATGAACAATGAAAGGCCTTACCGATGATTCTGCGACATCAGGCCTGTCAATATCATTGTATTTGCTGAGTGCTGGATATACCGACATTGTCTGGCCATTGTTGCCATAATACTGTGATGGTTTGAAGATCTTCACTACATGTGCAGCACGTGGACTCTCAACACCTGGAAGCCAGGCTGCCGTATCGCCGAGAACAAACCCTGAGGCGGTAATGGCTGCAGCATCATTAAGCTTCCACATCGTCTGGAAAGTCTTATTGTAACGGGTGTCATCCGTACGGTCCTGGAAAATGACATCGAGAAGATAGTTTGTAGGCCTAACACGATGCCAGGGCCTTCCATAGGGAATATCACGGATAAGACCTCCGACTCCCCATGCCGAATAATTAGGCCTGAAGAACATAAAAGCTATGTTATTCTTCGAGCTCGATCCGGCGCCTGAAGGATTACCGGCATTGTTGTACAGAATATCTGTATTTCTTTCTACAGTGAAGATAACCTCTGAATTATGTTCATTGCGAGGTTCAAAGACATCCTCAAAATCCTGCAGAAGGGCAAGCTCGTAGGTCGCCGCATTATTTACCAGTTCCATGGCGTTATTATATGCCTGGAGATAATCGCTGGCAGCATTTGCACCTGCTGTTGTTGCCCTTGCAAGGTAAACTTTTGCAAGAAGATGATATGCTGCGGCAGCATCTGCACGACCGGCCTCTGCTTCTACTGCAGGTAACACAAGCTTAGCCTCTTCGAGATCATCAATGATTGCAGAATATACTTCCGAAACAGGTTCACGGTATGCTTCTGTCGAAGGTTCAGAAATAAACTCAAGGTTGAGCGGACAAGGGCCGAATGTCTGTATTATAAGGAAATACCAGGTAGCCCTGAGATACTTTGCCTCTGCTATTGCCTGGTCGGCTTCTGCAGGAGTCATTCCGCATGTTGGTGCGTATTTTATCACTGCATTGGCTGTATTTATTGCGGTATAACCCCAGTTCCACAATCCGCTTATGGCTCCATCTGCAGCCATACCTGACTGGTAGAGGTTATAGTTCGCATTACCATCCGGACCTTTCTGCCATTCGTCAGTCCCTGAGCAGGTTGCGTTCATAGCGCTTTCACCGCCGTAAATATACCTCAGATCAGAATAGGCTGAATAGAGTGCTGAGTTCACACCTGCTTCCGATTCAAGGTACTGGGCTGTTAGTAACGACTTAGGATCTTCCTTCAGGAACTCTTCGCAGGAGACCATCAGGAAAATTACAAATATCAGTGCTGAATATTTAAAATTCTTCATTGTTTTTCCTCCTCATTAGAATCTGACATTTACACCAAAAATAAATTTCCTCACCGGCGGTATGCCAGTACCCACGACAAGTGTCCTTGCGGGCATCGAGAGAGCATTGTTATCTGATGAGGCATTATTTGTAGGTTCAGGATCGAGACCTCCTGCCTTCAGGTAGGGAGAGAAGAGAAGGAATGGATCGGTCACTGAAACATATGCCCGCACCTTAGCTGTAGGGGATATCCAGTTAGTAAATCTCTGGTTGAGATTATATCCGAGGTTTATACTTCTGATTTTCAGGAATGAACCATCGAAGTAACCGAGAACATTAGTTCTGGCAGCGTTTATCGACATATCAGGTTTTGGCATGTCGTTTGTCGGATTAGTCTCGGTCCAGTAATCGACCTGTATACCGTTTCTTCTTCCGTCAAGGCGGTTCCAGTAATTGTTGGGCATGTGGAGTGTACTGGAGATTGTACCGCCTACCCTGAAGTATCCTACTACTGAGAGGTCGAGGCCTTTATAACCCCATGTCGAAGTGAATCCTCCCATTAGCTTTGGCTGTGATGATCCCAGCACCTTACGGTCATTGTCATCGATCTTTCCGTCGGGGAGAAGCGGTCCGTCGCCGTCAGGATCAAGATCCTCGAGTTTTATATCGCCGGGCTTTGCACCATACACTGCAGCCTCTGCAGCCTCATCGGTCTGCCAGATACCCAGCTTAACCCAATCGTAAATTGCGCTTGAAGGATAGCCGACAAACCAGCCGTTGCCTATATCTTTCGTTACGCTGGTATCCTGAAGAGCAGTGATCTTTTCCCTGTTAAAGAATACGTTGGCATTCATTTCCCATGAAAAACCATTATTCGAAACCGGGTTCAGGATCACACCGTTAAGAACGATCTCAAGTCCTTTATTCTCTGTAGCACCGATGTTTTTCAGGAATGACCCGGGGACTCCCTGTGAACCGGGAAGCTGTACTCCCAGAAGAACACCGTCAGTTTTCTGCATGTAGAAATCGATAGATCCGTTGATCCTCTCTTTCAGGAATCCAAAGTCAATACCAAGGTTTGTTTGCTTTGTAAACTCCCATGTTAACTCTGTGTTCGGCAGGCTTGAAACATAATATCCGTTTACACCGCGGTCGCCGAAGCTGTAAAGAGTTCCTGAAAGCCCTCCTTTTGTTGTGTAAGGATTTATGGAGGTGTTTGATGTCTGTCCGTAGCCGGCTCTCAGCTTAAGGTTCGAAAGGACCTCCAGTCCCTGAAGGAATGACTCCTGCTTGATCTTCCAGGCAAGAGCCACAGCCGGATATGAATGCCATTTTTTGCCTTCTGCCAGTCTGGAGGAGCCATCGCTTCTTCCTGTTACTGTAAGAAGGTATTTATCTCTAAAGGAATAGTTGACACGTCCCATAAAAGATACAAGTCTCCAGTTTGAATAATAGTTGCCTGAGCTGGCAGCATCGATAACTTCAAAAAGGTTGAAATTATTCCACTGGACATAATCAGCAGCGAGTGTTGTTCCTACGAAGCTCGAACCTGTCGAGGTTGACTCCTGGATACTCTGCATAGCTGTGATACCTATCTTATGATCACCGAATACCTTGTCGAAGAGAAGAAGGTTCTCAATAGTATAGGCAAGGTTATCGCTGTTCGATACAGTGCCTGTGCTTTCACTGCCCTGTCTCATATTTGTGTCGCTGCCCTGGTAGCTGTTATACTTGGTGGTGCTGAAGTCGAATCCCAGGTTTGCCCTGTATTTCAGGCCTTTGAACAGATCAGCTTCCAGATACATTGTATTGAATGAAGCATTTCTCCGGTTCATGTCGCCCCAGTTGGTCTGGTTGAGAAATGTCAGAGGGTTATAAGTATAGTCTGTGTCAAAAGCAGGCTGCTTATTTAAGGAACCGTCGTTTTCGTAAGGCACCATTAACGGCGTCAGCGAGTAGATGGGCCACATCATTCCTGTTGCCTGTGAACCTGAAGTAGTACCGAATGAGTTCATGGAGGTAAGCCCCATCCGTATTCTCTTGCCGAGCTGCTGATCGAGAGCCATCCTCAGGTTGTATCTCGAATATGAGATTATAGGGAGCACCCCCGACTCATTATAGTAGCCTCCCGACATCGAATACTGGAATTTCTCTGTACCTCCGGAGAAGCTCAGTTCATGATTATGTGTAACGCCTGTCTGGTATGCCAGGTTCTGCCAGTCTGTTTCGCGGCCCAGCAGCATCGATTCAATCTCGTCGGGCATATAGTTTGTGTAATTGGCTGCTGTACGCAGGTTGATGAATTCCTCAGCATTATACACATCGTAGCTCCTGGCCACAGTGTTAAGCCCAACATATCCGTTATAGCTTGCTCTTATTGAACCAGCTTCACCCTTGCGGGTAGAAATAATAATGACACCGTTTGATCCTCTCGATCCGTAGATAACTGTTGCGGATGCATCCTTCAGTACTTCGATCGATGCAATATCTTCTGATGCTATGTCATTAATGCTTCCGCCAAAGGGTATGCCGTCGACAATTACCAGCGGGTCGTTGGATGCTGACAAAGACCTGCTTCCGCGGATCCTGATCTGTGTCCCGGCTCCGGGCTGACGTCCGATATTCTGGATCTCAACACCTGCTGTTTTTCCCTGCAGAGCTTTGGGAATATTTGCTGCAGGCACATCACGCAGCTTTTCGACGTCGACGGAAGTGATTGATCCTGTAATATCACTTTTCCTCTGTACACCATAACCTACAACCACTACTTCGTCGAGTGCTGTAAGCTCCTGCTGCAGTGATATGTTTATCTGGGCCCTGTCGCCGACAGTAATTTCCTGTCCCTGGTATCCGATAAATGAGACAGCAAGTATAGATCCCGGAGCTACACCTTCGAGGACATAATTGCCGTTTGAATCGGTGGTTGTGCCCCTGGTAGTTCCTTTTATGGCTACTGTGGCTCCTGCGATCGGGTTTCCTTTCTCGTCGGTAACAATACCGCGAACTATATTCTGCTGCAGATCAGACTGTTCACGGATGTTTTCCTTAAGTGAAATTACGATCAGGTTGTTTTCAAAAACTTTATAAGTATAATCTGTCGTGGCAAGTATCCTGTCGAGCACCTGGTTTATATCCTTGTTCCTTACTTCGAGGCTGACCTTTTTGCTTGCCGATTCAAACTCATCATTGTAGAAGAATCTGTAATTACTCCCCTGCTCAATGATATCCAGAATCTCTCTGACCGTTTTGTCTTCGGCCTTGAATGAGAACTGACCAAATCCAATAGCTGAAATATTCAGGGTAAAAACTACCATTAGAATGACTGAAAGCTTCATAATTATTAGGATTTTACATTTTTTCCATGGGGAAAAATAAGAACCTAGTTTTATTTTCATAATTTTGTTCGATGTTAGTTAGAGTTAAACATAACTTTTCCAGTGTTTTCTGGAGATTTCACAACAATTAACTTTGACTTCATCAGGGGGGAATCAGCCGCGAACTTTTTCCCCCTCCTTTTTATTCTTCAGGTTTATCCATAGGCATAAATAATTTTAGGTTAGACTCAGGTTAGCTAAATTTTTAATTTTTCAATGTGGAAGGGATATTATCAGGTTTATCACTTTTCGAAAACAGGCAGACTGTTTTCTTATCCATAATATAGTCGACGGGTGCTGTAAGCTTAATGACATCCATGACCTGCTGGAATGTTTCATCGAGAAGAACGCCTGAGAACCTGTGCTTCTTGAGCGCTTCATCCATGAAAACAAAGGTTATGTTGTACTTTCTCTCAAGCTTAACACACAGGCTTTCGAGGTTCTCACTCCTTATGATAAGCTTGTTCTTTGTCCAGGCTGTAACCTGTTCAACATCTGTTTTGGCTGACAACAACAGGTTATCTGTACTGATAACGACTGTTTTTACGGCCTGGGGCTCTATCTCTCTTATCTTTTCAATAGTCAGCTGATCGGACTGTTCAGCATAAATAGCTTTCTGGCTGGGCTTGAGAATAAGGACTTTCTCGGCAGCATCATTCCCCTTCTGGGAGATCTCAACTTCGCCGTTAACAAGAGTCGTTTCAATAATACCCTCTTCGGAATATGCTTTGACGTTAAACTCGGTGCCAGTAGCTTTAATATTTATATTGCCTGCATTGACAACCAGCGGCAGCTCTGTATTTTTTGCCACTTTAAAATAGGCTTCCCCTTCAAGCTCCAGGTTCCTGTTTGAGATGTTATAGTCGTTGCAATATTTTATCGAACTCCCTGCATTCAGAAGCACAAGTGTTCCATCGTTCAGGCGAACTTCCGACCTGGCTCCCAGGGGAGCATGTATTTCCACAGGAGCCGCGTCAAGAGCCGGTTCAGCAGCGATTGTTTTTCCAGCCGGAGCCGAAACAGTACCAATAAAGAAACCAATACATAAAACTGCTGCTGCTGCTGCCACCTGGATAGCAATTCTTCTTATCCTTGTGCTCTTCAGCAATGTGGCCTGCTCCGAAACAACCCCCTCCGAAATCTCTATGTCGGAAAGAAGCTTCCTGTAAATATTCTCAAAATCTACTGTCTTATCCTCTGGCTGAATTTCCTGAAACTTATCAAGATGTGAAAGAAGAAATGCTATGTGCGACTTATCATTTTCCGGGGAGCTGAAAAGATCCAGCAGCTTCCGTTTCTCCTCAACAGTACACTTGTTCTCAAGATATTTTGAAAATAAAATATCAAATTCCCTTCTTGTATCCGATTCCATGATCTTATTTTAGTTTGTATATGTAATACAATCATGGAAGCACAAATACTCACTGAGAAATCAAAAAAAAGTCAGGGAATAAAATATCTCTTCCGTAAAATCGCTTTCAAGGTCCTGAGCGCCCTGAAAGCCTGGTTCTCAACAGTCCTCACCGAGAGGCCAAGCCGGGAAGCTATCTCGAGGTATGAGAAGCCATCATACCTGCTAAGCCGGAAAATCCTTTGTTGTTGTTCCGGCAGCCTCTTCACTGCCGCATCAATCGATTCTTCAAGGTCGTGAAAAAAGATCTCTTCATACAGGTTTTCAGACCTGCTATCACTCCCTGTTGTCTGAGCTTCCACAAACTTGTCATGTATCTTCCTTCTCTTCAGACAGTTATAAATATGATTAACGGCTGCTTTGTAAATGTAGCTTTTGACTGAACTGCCAGCGTCGAGGGAATACCTGGCTTCCCATAATTTTATAAAGATTATCTGAACAAGCTCCTCAGCTTCTACATTGCTGCTGAGGTATTTCAATGAAAAATAATAAACCTTCCTGCTGTAACGGTCATACAGCATCTTAAAAGCAGATTTATCATCCTTTCTTATCCTCTCAGCAAGCGAACTATCTTCGAAATGGACATTCTCCCCTGCCATTGTGAAATTTTATGATGTTCAGAAACCTTTGACCGTAGATTCGAATTATAAAAATAAAACTATTTTAAGAATTATTGAGCCTGCATGAACTATGTTAATTAATTGTTTGCTATTTATTTGTAATAAATTGCAACCGGTTGCAATGATATAAATAGAAAAATTAAATGTACTCTTGGAATTATTAAGGATCAGCGCCGGTAAACTAAAATTTAATAAAATGAAAACAATTTGTTTTATTGCCTTTCTTCTTACTACAGAAATATGCAGTCTGAACGGACAGCTGTCAGATATATTCAGATATAAGAAGGATATCGGAAATCCCCGGAATAAGGGTTCTTATGTCTATAACCCGAAAGATCAATCGTACCTGTTCCGCGGTTCAGGTTATAATATCTGGTTCGAACGTGACGAATTTCATTATATGTTCAACCGTATAAAAGGAGATTTTATTATAACAGCCAACTTTCGATTCGAGGGAAAAGGTACTAATGAACACAGGAAAACTGGTATAATGCTCCGGGAATCAGAAAACGACAGCTCTACGCACATATCTGCAGCAATTCATGGTGACGGCCTTACAGCTTTGCAATGGAGAGATTACAAGGGCGGACAGATGAAAGATCCGGATGATGAAATCTTTGCTGCCGGCAAAGGATATGATGTATTGCAGATTGAGCGGAAAGGCAGGATTATTTATATGCGTGCCGCAAACAGCGGTGAACCCCTGCGCGACATCGGGTCTTATGAGATGTTAAACCTTCCCGACGAAATACTGGCCGGGACCTTTATCTGCTCACACGACAAGGATGTTATTGAGCAGGCAACGGTATGGAATATCCGTATCGACGGAACTGTCCAGGATAGCGGAGACAAGGAAAAAAACAGGTCTCCGGCATCGAGGCTCGAAGTAATGGATGTGTTCGAAGGAAAAAGAATAGTCGTTTTTGAGAAAGAAGGACGCTTTGAAGCTCCTAACTGGATGCCTGACGGGAAAAAACTACTGTTCAATATGGACGGCTCACTTTATACAATACCTGCCATTGGTGGCAAAACAGAAAAACTGAATACCGGATTTGCCGACAGGATAAACAATGACCATGGCATATCTTTTAACGGTAAACTGCTGGCTATAAGTCATCAGCGCGAAGGATCTCCCGGCGGAGGATCGACAGTTTATGTGCTGCCGCTGAAAGGGGGAGATCCGAAACCCGTAACCGAAAATACCCCCTCATACTGGCATGGATGGTCGCCCGACAATAAACAGGTTCTCTATGTCGCACAGAGAAATAACACACCATTATATAATATATACCGTAACTCCATCAAAGGAGGTAAAGAGGTTGCCCTCACAGACATTAAAGAGGGCGAACATACGGATGGTTGCGAATATTCACCCGACGGAAAATATATATGGTATAACGGAAGTCATAACGGCAAAATGCATATCTGGCGGATGAATCCCGATGGTTCAGGCCGTGAGGAGATGACCAATGACGAATATAATGACTGGTTCCCTCATGTATCTCCTGACGGAAAATGGATCGTCTTTCTCTCTTTTCTTCCTGATGTGGAATCCAACACTCATCCAGCAGATAAAAAGGTTATGCTCAGGCTGATGCCTGCTGAAGGCGGAGAACCGCAGGTCATAGCATACCTTTACGGAGGACAGGGAACCATAAATGTACCTTCATGGGCTCCCGACAGCCGGCATATTGCATTTGTCAGTTATTCATGGCATTAGGGAGTTATGTATTATATAAATATCAATGCTTCCATTTTTTGACAAAATAGTATTACTTTGCCCCAGATATTAATTTCTGAAGATGTCTTCGAAAATATATTCTTTTCTCACAATACCGGTATTCGGAATATTATATATCTATACCGCTGTCGGTGTTCTTTTCGTTATACCACTCTCATATCTCAATGCCAGGAAGCCGGTACAGATCATGGTCAAATACTGGGCAAAGTCGGTTTTTCTTGTAATGTTTAAGAGACTACGTATTGAAGGCCGTGAAAACCTCGACAGAAACGGAAGATACATTCTCATTGCCAATCATTCGAGCCTCTTTGATATTGTAGCAATAGTCTCTTTCTATCCTGAAGTGTCGTGGTTCGGGCATGAACGGCTCATGAAAATTCCTGTCTTCAGGCAATACCTGAAATTAATTGATTACATCCCTTTTAAGACTCCAACAATAACAAATACACGCAGGATGATGGAGGAACTTACCGAAAAGACCCGCGACAGGTCTATCGCAATCTTTCCCGAGGGCACACGCACCGTCA